>JACMKV010000308.1 GCA_014379915.1 Burkholderiales bacterium | reverse complement strand
GGCGCCGACTATACCGGCTACACCGATCTGAGCGGCGCCGAATGGCGCTACGACATCACGCGCAAAATCGATATCGGCATGCGCGGCAGCGTGCTGCACGTGTGGAATCTGAACAACTACCAGTACTCGGCGGGGCCCGTTGTCGGCTTCTCGCCGATGGACAACGCCTGGATCAGCGTCGGCTACAACATCAACGGTTTCCGCGACCGCGATTTCGAAGCCGCGCACTACACCGCGCAAGGGCCGTATTTCACCTTGCGCTTCAAGTTCGATCAGTTGACCGGGCGTGAGAAAGCCAGCACAAAGGCGCGCAGCGCAGATGATTATCAGCCGTTGCAAACGAGCAGCGCGGGGAATACGAGATGAGCGCGGGGCGGAATGTGAAAAGCTTCGTAGCTCTTATATTCGGGGCGGTGCTGATGTTAGTCAGCGCCGCGGTGCATGCGGCCATTTCGATGTATGGCATCAACACGGACAACAGCGGCATACAGGTAATCGATTCGAGTACCAGCGTTGCCACCTCGGTTTACACCGGCGCTCCGTTTGCGCTTCCTGATAGTTCAGCAGCAATTACTCAATGCGCAAGCGGCAACATTTACTTTGTCTCTGGCGGGACCAACGGAACTTTTTATCGCTTCAACCCGGCAACGCCCAACATAGCGCCGGTAGCGGTCGGCACCACCGGAGCTGGCGTCCTCAGAATCATCCGGCTCGCCTGTACTCCGGGTACCGAGGCGGTGTACGGCATGGGCACGTCGCCAGCAACGCTCTATTCATTCAACGTCAGCACCGGAGCCGCTACCGGAACGGCATTGACCCCGCCCGCGACGACGCCGCCGGTATCGGGCAGCGGCGACGTGGGGTTCGACGCGGGCGGAACACTTTATTTTGTCGGCGAAACGACAATTGGGGATGCAGGCACGGTTCGTTTGTGGGTAATTAATATCTCGACGAACACGATCAGCAATGTAGGCGCAATCACAGGGCTACCTGATGTTGTAAACGGTATCGCCTATGATGCTACCGGCAACTTACGGCTTTCGTTAACCGATAGGACGCGGCTCTACGGAGTCTCTCCGCTTGGAGGCGCAGCAACCCCAATCGGCGCGACTGGCTCAATGCTGCCGGTATCCGATCTGGCTGGCAAAGATATTCCCGGCCCGGATTTAGCGATTACCAAAACCGACGGGCGCACATTCATTCCGGCGGGAAGCACGCAGACTTACACGATAGTTGCCACCAACAACGGCGGTTACGCGGTGACCGGAACTTTGACCGACACCGTCCCGGCGAGCATCACCGGCGTCACCTGGACTTGCACGGCTCCCGCCGGATCGAGCTGTACGGCGGCTGCCGGCAGCGGTAACGCGATCAATACCTCGGCGACGCTCGCAGCCGGGGGACAGGCGACCTATACCATCACTGGAACGGTTTCCTCCACTGCGTCGGGCGTCTTGAGCAATACCGCGAATTTCGCACCGCCATCGTTCTTGACCGACAGCAATCCGGCGAACAACAGCGTCACGGACACCACCACCATCACACGCAATCCGGTCATCGACAAATCGTTCAGCGCGAGCCCGATCGCGGTCAATGGCGTATCTGCGTTGACCTTGACCATCACCAATCCAAACCCCGATCAAGTCTTGACCGGCGTCGCGGTCAGCGATACCTATCCGGCGGGACTGGTCAACACTGGCACGCCGTCGCCGACGACGACTTGCTCAGGCGCGACGATTACTGGCGGCGTGGCCAACGGCAACAGCATCGGGATCACCGGTGGCTCGATTCCCGTCAGCGGCAGTTGCACGATCACCGTAGACGTAACCAGCGCGAGCAATGCGAGTTATCCGAACACGATTGGTGCGGTGACCAGCACCAACGGCGGCACGGGAAACACCGCGAGCGCGACGCTGGTTGTGCATGCGCCACCTACGGTCGCCAAGTCGTTCAATCCGAATCCGGTTAATTCAAACACGTCAGCGCTGCTGACCATCACATTGACCAATCCGAACACCACGGCGATGACGGCCGCCGCATTCACCGATACTTATCCCGCAGGCCTGATCAATTCAACGCCGTCTGGCGCCGCGACCACTTGCGGCGGCAGCGCGACGGCGGCGGCAGGCGGCGGCAGTGTCGCATTGTCGGGCGGAACGATTCCGGCGAGCGGCTCGTGTACGGTGACGGTTAACGTCAGGAGCGCGACGGTCGGATCGTACAACAATACGATTCCGGCGGGCGGCATCACCACGACCAATGGCGTTAACAGCACCGCTGCGGCCAGCGCGACCTTGAGTGTGCTAAACATCTCGCCGCCGACCGTCGCAAAATCTTTCAGCCCGGCGACGATACAAGATAACGGGGCCTCGACCCTGACGCTGGTAATTAGCAATCCGAACGCAGTTGCTACGCTGACTAGCGTCGCGGTCAGCGATACCTATCCGGCGAACCTGGATAACTTTACTACACCCAATCCAACGCTGAGTTGTACCAGCGGAAGCACGGGCGCGCGCACCGGCGGGGTCGCTAACCAGGACACCATAGGCTTTAGCGGCGGCACGATACTCCCGGGCGGAAGCTGCGCGGTGACCGTCGAGGTAACCAGTGGGAACACCGGCACTTACAACAACACTACCGGGACAGTCACTTCAAGCAACAGCGCTGCCGGTGGCACGGCCTTGGCGACCTTGACCGTTCAGAACGGGCGCGCGCCGCCGGTTATCAGCAAGACATTCACCACCACCCAAATTCCTGTGAGCGGCGTGTCAACCTTGACCTTCACGATAAGAAATCCTAACGGTCAGACGCTGAACAACGTCGCTTTCACGGACGTCTACCCGTTGGGCCTCGTCAACGCGACGCCTCCGAACGTAAGCAGCAATTGCGACAACGTTGCTGGCGGTGCTGCGGGTACGACCGGCGGTGCAGCCGGTGGAAATACAATCGGTCTCGATGGGACGCCGGGAGCTGGCGGCAGCCCAAACGATATGCCGGCTAACAGCACGTGCACGGTTTCGGTACAGGTCACCAGCGCGACGCCCGGCACTTACAACAACGTAAGCGGCAATGTGACAGCGAGCACGGGGAACAATGGTTCTGCGCCGATGGTCCCCGGCGGCAACACCGCTTCCGCAACCCTGACGGTGCTCAATCGGCCAACGATCAGCAAGAACTTCGCGCCCGATCCGATAAACGTCAACGGCGTCAGCGTGCTGACGATCACCTTGACCAATCCGAACGCCGGCGCGGCAATTACCGGCGCGGCGTTCACCGATACTTACCCGGTTGCGATTAAAAACGGCCCCAGCCCCGGCGCGTCGACAACGTGCGGGGGCACGGTGACGGCGGCGGCCAATGGGCCGAGCGTTGCCTTAATTGGCGGAACGATACCCGCCGGTGGCTCCTGCACGGTTTCCGTAAACGTCATCAGCAGCACGATGGGCGCGCATGTCAACAACATCCCGGCTGGCGGTTTGACGACGTCGAACGCGAGTGCGAACGCGGTCGCGGCGAGCGATACGCTGACGGTAATCCTGCCGCTGACCATCGTAAAAAGCTCGACTGCCTTCTCGGACCCTTTCAATGGCACGACCAATCCCAAGCGTATCCCTGGCGGTTTCGTCAACTACGCGTTGGTCGTCAGCAATCCAGGAGCGGTCCCGATCGACCTCAACTCAGTCGTCATTACCGACGCGCTGCCTGCGAACACCAATCTTTTCGTCGGCGATTTCGGCAGTGTGGGGTCGGGACCGGTTGCTTTCACCAACGGGGCGCCGTCAAGCGGCCTCACTTATATCAGAGCGACCGATCTCAGCTTTTCCAACGACGGCGGCGCAAGCTACACGTACACGCCCACGGCGAATGCCAACGGCGTTGATCCTGCGGTAACCCACGTTCGCATCAATCCCAAGGGCGTCTTCAACGCCGGCTCAAACTTCACGCTGACGTTTCGCATTCGGATCGAGTAGGTTGCGATCAGTGGAATGGTCTCGGCGACATTTGGCGTTACGCGCGCTGGTCGCACTTGTCATGTCGTCGAATTCCTCCCTGCTTTCCAGGGAGGGGCGACGCGAAGCGCGGGGATGGTTGGGCTAGATTTCACTTCCAGGTGGAACCATCCCGCGATTGCGGGTCGCCCCCTCCGAACAGGGAGGGAAAAAAAAGAAGCGCGGGGAGGGGACACCTCTCGAAACAAACGCACTCGGGTGATCATGCTCGTCGCGCAACTAGCGCAGAAATCTATGAAGATGCCTAAGTCTGAAGCAACCGATGACTTGCGGCCCGAGTGGCGCCGCGAAAATCTGGGAAAGGGCACGCGAGCATTTGCGATGATTAAGGAGCCCGGCCGGAACGTTGTCGACGGCTCCGTCTCCAATGCTGGTCCGGATGCTTTGTACCTTTTTATCGATCTCTTTTCAAAAGAGCGCTAAAAAGGGGAGGGAGTCCCTCCCAAAAACTGCCTGCCCGTTCCCGCGACTCTCGTCGCAAGAGGCTAGACTCCAACCCGACTGCTTCTCCCCACGACTATTTTTTGTCGAAAGCAGTAGATCGCGCCACGCCGCAGGGGCCTGCAGCAAAACATCTACCAAACCTGATTTGTATGTCGCAAACACCGTGCCATTTCATATGCATGCAGAGCAAACATAAGAACTTACTTACGGTATGAATCAATCGGCTGACTTTAACACCCTTCATACTTATCAAACGAATCACAGAGATCTATGTAAGGCTCTGTAAATACGTTATAAAGGCGACTGGTACAACTAACTGCGGCACTTTGTGACGGAATATTCCGAAATGCTCGCTGTCTTTGCGTTATCTGCCCGAAGGGAAAGAAAGCTCGTTGAGCGGCAGGAAAGCGCTGGGGGTCACCTTTCCGATTCGCTGGAAACGTCGATAAATCATGTGCACAGACGGAGTTTGAGCAAATGCCTGGCGGCAGCAGTTCTATCCGCCACCCTTATGACCGAAGCGCGCGCTGTCGGTAACTTTGAGACGGCTGGAAAACCGTACGCGGCGTTTTCCGCGCTAGCTTTAGAACGGATCGAGGTAGGGGGTAGTGCCCTGGAAATCGCCTTTGCGCCGAGTGAGCAGGTTCTGCCGCGCATCGCAATCATCGACTGGATTACGCATTCGGCGCGGGCGACCGCGGCTTACTACGGCCAATTCCCGGTCAAGGACGTCCAGATTCTCGTGATGCCTGTAGCGGGAGCAGGGGTGCGTGGCGGAACGTCGTATGGCTACGGCGGCGCGGCGATCAAGGTATCGGTTGGCAGTTCGAGCGCCGAACGGCATTTCGCGCGCGATTGGGTGATGACGCACGAGATGGTGCATCTCGCGCTGCCCGGAATGCGCTCGCCGCAACATTGGCTGGAAGAGGGGATCGCGACCTATGTCGAACCGATCGCGCGTGCCCAAGCCGGTCAACTGAGTGCGGCGCAGGTATGGGTGAGCATGGTTGACGGGCTTCCCAATGGTTTGCCGCAAGCAGGCGACGGCGGGCTCGATCACACACCGACCTGGGGTCGAACCTACTGGGGCGGCGCACTGTTTTGTCTACTGGCCGATATCGAGATTCGTCAACGCACAGCAAATAAGCGTGGTCTGCAAGACGCCCTGCGTGCGATCAATCGGGCGGGCGGCAACATCGAAAAAAGCTGGCCGATTTCACGCGTTCTGCGGATTGGCGATGAGGCGACCGGCGTTCCGGTTCTGCAGGAAACCTATAAGCGCATGAAGGCCGCGCCAGCCGATGTCGAGCTCGACAAGCTGTGGGCGCAACTTGGTGTCGAGCGAAGCGGCGGAACGGTAACGTTCAACGAAGATGCGCCGTTGGCGGCGATACGGCGGGCGATTACGGAGAAAAGAGGTTAGCCTTCCCAGACGCGCAATTCGCAATCGCAGTAGAATTCGCTGTAGGCACGCGGAGATTCCGACCATGGAAACCCAGCTCGAGATACTGGAGGCAGAGACCCTGAAGCTCACATCGGGAGAGCGCGCCGCGCTCGCGCAGCGATTGCTGGCGAGCCTCGATGAGGACGCCGAGATCGAGGACGCGTGGGCGGACGAGGTCGAGCGTCGCATCGCCGATGTCGAGAGCGGAGCAGTTCAAGTCATTCCAATCGCCGAGGCTCTCGGGCAAGTCCGTGCTGCGTTGAAGTGAAGCTGGTTATTGTTCCGCCTGCGCTTAATGAGTTGCATGATGCTGCGGCTTACTATACGGCGAGCGCCAGTGTCGAGCTTGGGTTTGCTTTGCTGGCCGCGTTCGAACGCACGGCCAACCTCATTCTCGCCAATCCCAAGCTCAGGGCGTCGTCCAGGGTACACGAAGGCGCTACCTCCTCCGCGGGGTCGCTTACAGCATTCATCTATCAGATTGCCGCCGAGGAGCTTCGGGTAATCGCGGTGGCACACCATCGACGACGTCCCGGCTACTGGGTCGGCCGCAAATAGTGCTAGCCTCCAAAACACGAGCGCCCCACCACGCGGTTACCCTGAACGCTATGACGAACCGCGGCTTGCAGCACAGTCCCGGGAGTTCAACGGAATTACGTCGTCTCCGCTTGTTCGCTGCGAAGCTTCTGCCTTGACCACTCCGGAACCGCAGCCAGGGCAACCGGCAACTTCTCCGGAAGATCTCCACCGGCCTGCGCCATATCCGCCCGGCCTCCGCCCTTGCCGCCCACCTGCTGCGCGACGAAGTTGGCGAGTTCACCGGCTTTGATGCGATCGGTCAAATCGGAGGAGACGCCGGCGATCAGCGTAACCTTCGCGCCGTCGTGCGAGGCGAGCACGACGACGCACGATTTCAGTTTGTCTTTCAATTTGTCGACCGCTTCGCGCAACGATTTTGCATCGGCATTTTCGAGTGCGGCAGCGAGCACTTTGACGCCATCGACATCGACTGCCTGGCTGACCAGATCGCCGCTCGACGTATTGGCGAGCCTGGCTTTCAGGCGTGCCAGTTCTTTTTCGAGCGCGCGCACGTTGTCGAGCACCTGACCGATTTTTTGGCCGACTTCGTTCGGCTGCGCTTTCAGCGATCCGGCGATTTCCTGCATGGTTTGTTGTTGCTGCTGTACGTAATTCAATGCGCTATCCGCCGTTACCGCTTCAACGCGGCGAATACCGGCGGCAACGCCAGATTCCGACACGATCTTGAAAAAACCGATGTCGCCGCTGCGCTTCACGTGCGTGCCGCCGCACAGCTCGGTCGAAAAATCGCCCATGCCGATCACGCGAACTTCATTGCCGTATTTCTCGCCGAACAGCGCCATTGCACCCGTCTTGATCGCGTCGTCGTATTTCATCAAACGCGGTTCGACCGGGTGATTGCGACGGATTTCGCGGTTGACCAGCGCTTCGATTTCGCGCAGTTGCTCGGGCGTGACAGGAGAGGGGTGTGAAAAATCGAAACGCGTGCGGTGACGATCGACCAGTGAACCTTTCTGGGTGACGTGCTTGCCCAACACCTGGCGCAGCGCGGCGTGCATCAGATGCGTTGCCGAGTGGTTATACACGGTTGCCGAGCGAGCCGCGCAATCGACTTCGGCATCGACCGCGTTGCCAACCGCGAGGCGCCCCATTTGCAGCACGCCCTGGTGCCCGAACACGTCGGCCTGGATTTTCTGCGTGTCGTCAACGCGGAACGTGCCGTGGCCGGCAAGCAACATCCCGGTGTCGCCGACCTGGCCGCCGGATTCCGCGTAGAACGGTGTCTCGTTCAGCACGATGACGGCCGCATCGCCGGCATTGATCATTTCCACGGATACGCCTTCTTTGTAGATCGCGAGAATTTGCGCGTTGTACTGCAGCACGTCGTAGCCATGGAAGCGCGTCGTT
>JACMKV010000307.1 GCA_014379915.1 Burkholderiales bacterium | reverse complement strand
GCTGGCTGCGCGGCGGCGATCAATTTGTGATCGAGCGCCTTGTCGAGGCCATGATCCTGCGCTTCACGCCGATAGCGCGCGACGTCTTCGCCCATCGGCGGCTGGTACAGGATGCGCGAGAAGTCCAGGCCGCGGGCCTTCCAGTGGGCGACCGATTTGCGCACGTCGATGCGATCCGAGCGGCCGATCATGTCGTTGAAAGTGCGAAAGCCCATTTGCCCCATCAGCTCGCGCACTTCCTCGGCGACAAAGAAGAAATAATTGACGACGTGTTCGGGCTGGCCGGTAAATTTCTGGCGCAGCTCCGGATCCTGCGTTGCGACGCCGACGGGGCATGTATTCAAATGGCATTTGCGCATCATGATGCAGCCTTCGACGATCAGCGGCGCGGTCGCAAAACCGAATTCGTCGGCGCCGAGCAGCGCACCGATGACGACGTCGCGGCCGGTTTTCATCTGGCCATCGGCTTGCACGGCGATGCGCCCGCGCAGCTTGTTCAGCACCAGCGTTTGCTGAGTTTCCGCGAGCCCCAATTCCCATGGCGTGCCGGCGTGCTTGATCGACGACAACGGCGATGCGCCAGTGCCGCCGTCGTGGCCCGAAATCGTGACGTGATCGGCGTGCGCCTTGGCGACGCCAGCCGCGATCGTGCCGACGCCGACTTCCGACACCAGCTTGACGCTAATGGAAGCAGCGGGATTGACGTTCTTCAGATCGTGGATCAGCTGCTTCAAATCCTCGATCGAGTAGATGTCGTGATGCGGCGGCGGCGAAATCAGGCCGACACCAGGCACCGAGTGGCGCACCTTGGCGATCTCGGCGCTGACTTTATGCCCCGGCAATTGACCGCCCTCGCCGGGCTTGGCGCCTTGCGCCATCTTGATCTGCAACACATCGGAATTGACCAGGTATTCGGTGGTTACGCCGAAGCGGCCAGCGGCGACCTGCTTGATCGCCGAGCGCATCGAATCGCCGTTCGCCATCGGTGTAAAGCGATCGCGCTCCTCGCCGCCTTCGCCGGTATTCGATTTGCCGCCGATGCGATTCATCGCGATCGCCAGCGTAGTATGCGCTTCGCGCGAGATCGAGCCGTACGACATCGCACCCGTGGCAAAACGCTTGACGATTTCTTTTGCGGGTTCGACCTCATCCAGCGGAATCGGCTGCGCTGCCGGCTTCAGATCGAACAGGCCGCGCAGGGTCATCAGTTGCGCGGACTGTTCGTTGATCAGCGCTGCGTATTCCTTGTAGGTCGAATAATTGTTGGCCCGTGTCGCCAACTGCAGCATGGAAATCGATTCCGGCGTCCACATGTGACCTTCGCCGCGAACGCGAAAAGCATATTCGCCGCCGGTGTCGAGATCGTTGCGATACAGCGGACTATCGCCAAACGCGATGCGATGGCAGCGCATCGCCTCCTCGGCGACCTCGGCAATGCCGATGCCTTCGACGTTGCTCGGCGTGCCGGTAAAATAGCGCTCGACGAACGGCGTGTTCAGGCCGACCGCTTCGAAAATCTGCGCGCCGCAGTACGATTGATAGGTCGAGATACCCATCTTCGACATCACTTTCAGCAGACCCTTGGCGGTCGCCTTGGTGAAGCGCTTGCACGCTTCCTTGTGCGTCAGCTCGATCGGCAGCAGGTCCTTCATCTCACCCAGCGTTTCAAACGCCAGATACGGGTGGATCGCCTCGGCGCCGTAGCCTGCGAGCAGCGCGAAATGATGGACTTCACGCGCCGAACCGGTTTCGACGACGAGGCCGGCGTTGGTGCGCAGGCCGGCGCGGATCAGATGATGATGAACTGCAGCGGTTGCAAGCAGCGCGGGGATCGCAACGCGCTCAGCGCTGATCGCGCGATCGGTCAATACGATGATGTTGTAGTAGTGTTCGGCAACCGCCTGCCCGGCTTCGAGGCATAGCGTATCCAACGCCGCTTCCATGCCGGCCGCGCCCTGCTCGGCCGGGTAGCAAATGTCGATCTCGATCGCGTGGAACGCACCCTTCGTGTAGTCGGCGATGCGGCGGATTTTTTCCATATCTTCACCGCTGAGTACCGGTTGGCCGGCCTCAAGACGCAGCGGCGGATCGGTCTCATCGATACCTAACAGATTTGGCCGCGGGCCGATGAACGACACCAGCGACATCACCAGTTCTTCGCGGATCGGATCGATCGGCGGATTGGTGACCTGCGCGAACATCTGCTTGAAATAGTGATAAAGCGGCTTCGGCCGGTCCGACATGACGGCGAGCGGCGAATCGTTGCCCATCGAGCCGACCGCTTCCTGCCCGGTCGCCGCCATCGGCTGCAGCAGGAATTTCAGATCTTCCTGGGTATAGCCGAAAGCCTGCTGACGATCGAGCAGGGACGCGCGCTGCTCGAACTTCGCGGCAGCCGCTGCCGGCAGTTCTTCGAGCACGATGCGCGATTGGTCGATCCACTGCCGATAAGGCTTGGCGCGCGCGAGACCGGCCTTCAACTCGTCGTCGCCGATGATGCGGCCGGCTTCGAGGTCGATCAGAAACATCTTGCCGGGCTGCAGCCGCCACTTGCTCACGATCTTGTGCTCGGGAATCGTCAGCACCCCCATTTCCGACGCCATGACGACGATGTCGTCGTCGGTAATCAGATAGCGCGCCGGGCGCAGGCCGTTGCGATCGAGCGTTGCGCCGATTTGCCTGCCATCGGTAAAGGCGACCGCTGCCGGACCGTCCCATGGCTCCATCAACGCCGCGTGATATTCGTAGAATGCGCGGCGCTCTTCGTCCATCAACGGATTGCCGGCCCACGCTTCCGGGATCAATAGCATCATTGCATGAGCCAGTGAATAACCGCCGTTAACCAGCAGTTCGAGCGCATTGTCGAAGCACGCCGAGTCCGACAGGCCATCGGCGATCAACGGCCACAGCTTTTCAAGATCGTCGCCAAGCACGGGGGATGAAAGCGCGTGGCGACGCGCCGCCATCCAGTTCACATTGCCGCGCAGCGTGTTGATCTCGCCGTTGTGGGCGATCATGCGGAACGGATGCGCCAGATCCCAGCTCGGGAAGGTGTTGGTCGAAAAGCGTTGATGCACGAGCGCCAGCGCCGATACCATGCGCTCGTCGTCGAGGTCCGGATAGTATTCGCTGACCTGGTGCGCCAGCAGCATGCCTTTGTACACGAGAGTGCGCGACGACATCGAAGGGATATAGAAACTCTTGCAACCTTCGAGCTTTTGCGCGCGCACGGCATTGGCGATGGTTTTACGCGCGACGAACAGCTTGCGCTCGAAACCGTCGGTATCCAGGGCGCCGCGCGCGAAGAAAATTTGTCTGACGACGGGTTCGGCGGCGCGTACGTCTACGCCGAGACCCCGATTACGAGTCGGCACGTCGCGCCAGCCGAGCACGGCCAAGCCCTCCGCGGCCGAGCATTCGGCGATGATCTGCTCGCAGGCCGCGCGGCACTGTGGATCCTGAGACAGAAAAACCATACCGACGCCGTAGCTACCTGCGGTGGGCAGTGCGAATCCGTGCGCAGCACATTCCGCGCGCAGGAAAGCATCGGGAATCTGAATCAGAATGCCGGCGCCGTCGCCGGCCAGTGGGTCGGCGCCGGTCGCGCCACGATGCGTCAGGTTGTTCAGAATTTCCAGACCCTGGCGCACAATCGTGTGGCTTTTCGCGCCCTTGATATGCGCAATGAAGCCGACGCCGCACGCGTCGTGCTCGTTAGCGGGGTCGTACAGGCCTTGCCGGGGTGGCAGCATCGAATAAGTCACTTCCATCTGTAGTAGGCGGACAGCAGAACCGCGGTTGCGGCAGGCGATTACACAATTCCAGCTTGACGCCGGGGAAATAGAGGTGAAGCCGGCAAAGTTTACCGCGTTCGATGACGGGCTTCAATCATGCGAGCGCCGGAACGTCCTTCCGCTTCTCCTCCTCTCGTCTCCTCAAATCTCAGCGAATCAAATCCAGGAAACTGACAACGAAAGCAGCCATCGCCTAACACGTCCAAACCCTCATACCGTACGCGGTTAAGCGACGGCATCGCCGTCGCCTTCAATTCGCGAATTAGGGCGACACGAATTGCGTCGCTCTAGCCCTCTTCGACGGCAAAAAGCCGGCGATGTTCGCGGATTGCATAGCGGTCGGTCATGCCGGCGATGTAATCGGCGACAGCGCGGGGGGTATCCTTGACCGCTTGCTCCTGGAATTGCGGCGGCAGCAGTTTGGGCTGTTCGGCAAACACATCGAACAATTCACTGATGATGCGGCGCGCTTTGTTGCTCATGCGGGCAACCAGGTAGTGCTGATACAAGTGCTTGTGCAGAAAGCGCTTCAGATCGCGCTGCTCGCGCTCGATTTCGCTGCTGAAGGCGACCAACGGCGCGGCTTTGCGCACGTCATCGATGCTTTTTGGACCGGCGCCGCGAATATTCTCCGCACTTTGCCGGCTCAGATCGATGACCAGCGTGTTGATCATGCGCCGCACCGTTTCGTGCACGAGGCGGCGGCCGCCAACTGTCGGAAACAGCGTTTTCACCTCGGCCAAATGACGAGCAAATATGTCGATTTCGGCGAGCGCCTCGAGTGTAATCAAACCCGAGCGCAGACCGTCATCGACGTCGTGATTGTTATAAGCGATCTCGTCGGCAAGGTTGGCGAGCTGCGCTTCGAGCGAAGGCTGTTGCCGGCAAAGAAAGCGCTTCCCGACTTCGCCCAGCGCCTTCGCGTTTTCGCGCGAGCAATGCTTTAAAATGCCATCGCGGGTTTCGAAGCACAAGTTCAAGCCGTCGAAGCTCGCGTAGCGCTGTTCGAGCAAATCGACTACGCGCAGGCTCTGCAGATTATGCTCGAAGCCGCCGCTGCCCTTCATGCATGCGTCCAGCGCGTCCTGCCCGGCGTGGCCGAACGGCGTGTGCCCCAGATCGTGAGCCAGCGAAATTGCCTCGACCAGGTCTTCGTTCAAACGCAGGCTGCGCGCGATCGAGCGGGCAATTTGCGCGACTTCGAGGCTATGCGTCAGACGGGTGCGGAACAGATCGCCTTCGTGGTTAACAAAAACCTGCGTCTTGTATTCGAGCCGGCGAAATGCGGTCGAATGGATAATGCGGTCGCGGTCGCGCTGGAATTCGCTGCGCGCGAAGGGCGCCGGTTCAGGGTGCCGGCGACCGCGCGAATTTTCGTCACACGCTGCGTACGGCGCGAGATCAAGCTGCATCACCAGGCACTTTCAAAGCATGCGCCGGCGCGGCGCCGGATTTCAGCGTTTCGATTAATGCGCTTTGCGGGAATTCGCCGGTGACGAAAGCTTCACCGATCCGTTTCAGCAGCACCAGCCTGAGCTTGCCGCCTTCCACTTTCTTGTCGTGCCCCATCAGCTCCAGATAGCGGTCGACACCTAGATCCGGCGCGGCAACCGGCAAGCGCGCGCGACGATACAGATCGGCGGCGCGGGCAACGTCCGTCGCGCCCAGATGACCGAGCTGGCGCGAAAGATCGAGCGCCTGAAGCGTTCCGGCCGCAATCGCTTCGCCATGCAGCCATTCACCATAACCCAGACCGGTTTCGATAGCGTGGCCGAAGGTGTGGCCGAGATTCAATAGCGCGCGGACGCCGCTTTCGTGTTCGTCTTCGGCGACGATCTCCGCCTTGATTTCGCACGAACGCCGGATCGCATAGGCAAGCGCTGCGCTGTCGCGATTGAACAGCGCCTCGATATTCTTTTCCAGCCAGTCAAAAAAAGACGGATCGCGGATCAAACCGTACTTGATGACCTCGGCGAGACCGGCGGAAAGTTCGCGATCGGGCAGAGTCGCCAAGGTTGCCGTATCGGCCAGCACCAGTCGCGGCTGATAGAACGCGCCTATCATGTTTTTGCCGGCCGGATGGTTGATGCCGGTTTTGCCGCCGACCGAGGAATCGACTTGCGC
>JACMKV010000306.1 GCA_014379915.1 Burkholderiales bacterium | reverse complement strand
TACGTCGCGGTCGGCGATGGCGGCAGCGCCAACGACCCGCCGAACAACGCGCAGAACCGCGACGTGCTGCTCGGCAAGATGCTGCGGATCGATGTCGGCGGCGACGCTTTCCCGAACGATCCCGCGCGCGACTATCGCATCCCCGCGAACAATCCGTTCTCGGCCAGCGGCGGCGCGCCCGAGATCTGGGCGTTGGGCTTGCGCAATCCCTTCCGCAACAGCTTCGATCGCGTGACCGGCAATCTGTGGATCGGCGATGTCGGCCAGGGCGCGCGCGAGGAGATAAACCTTATGCGTGCCGGCGACGGCGGCGCGAATTTCGGCTGGAAGCTGTTCGAGGGCACGCTGGGCGGGGGATCGACCGCCGGGCTGACCTTTCCGGTGACCGAATACAGCCATGGCTCGGGACCGCTTCAGGGCAATTCGGTCACCGGCGGCTATGTCTATCGCGGCCCGGTCGAATCCTTGCAAGGCTTGTACATCTTCGGCGATTTCGTCCGCGGCGCGCTTTGGTCGGTGCCGATCGCGCAGCTCGTGCCGGGCACCACCTTGCCGAGCAGCAGCTTCACCGTCCGCACCCAGTCGTTCGCGCCAGCGACCGGGGCAATCAACAATGTCGCGAGCTTCGGCCAGGACCAGGCGGGCAATCTCTACATCGTCGATTTCGACGGCGAGATTTTCGTGATCGAGCCGGGCTAGGAAGTCGATGAATGGACGTCTGGGTTTGGTGGAAAGCACACGCTCGAACGCTACCGTCGGCGCGAAGCTACTACGCGTTGCAGTAGACTTACGATGAGCAGGATGAGCGGCAGCCCGTAAGCCAGCATGGCAGAGCCTTGATTGGCAAAGACCTCACAGGGTGATTGTGTGTCAAAGCCAAGCGGGTACGTTCTCGATATACCAAAGGAGGGGCAAGCACCCTCAAGAAGTCGTGCGGGTGCTCGAACGATTGAGCCGACGATCATAGCAAATACAAATACTAAAATACCGATAGCTAAGGTTACATTGGCGGTTCTAATCGTGAGAAACTCTCCCCGACTGAGCAACGCGGCAATCAGCCAATAGGCAACCACGAGAGTTGCGACAATGGCGTAGAAGATTGCAATCATGCTCCGGAGCATCGAGATTGCTTGAGTACCATCCCTTGATTCCACCCAGCCCATCACGATCAGGATATCCCGCGCGAATAGTAGCTGAGCGCACGCTATGGCAGCAAGAGGTGCTGCCGAAAGGCACAAACCCAACACGGCCTTCTCGAGGCGATCACGTCTAAAACGGGTCACAGACGAGGCATTCATTTGCTCACAAGAGCCGATCACGCGAACGACCGCAACTGGGCGCTTCCGGTCGGGCCGCTTTTCCGCCCGAAAGCGGCCGGCCAGCTTCCGGGCAGGTTGAGTCGCTTACCAGCGCCGGAACGGCGATAAGTGGTGGTTAGCTGTCGTTCCCGTAATCGAAACGCGCTCGCAATTTGCGCCCGACCCGCTGCTCGCGAGATTTTAAGGCTCGCTCGACAACACTGCCGAGTGGCTCGTCCGGCCCCTTTTTCCAACCGCCTAGGCGATGCACACCGTGCCGCACGGAGCTTTCGGCAAGATCAAGCGCGGTTTCGTCAAGATTAGAGCCTTGAGACACCGCCTGATTGTCTTTGTGGCGAACGCGTCGGTTTTCCAGCGCCTTCCTCAATGGAATTGCTTTGCGCGCTGCCTTTTGATTATTCCCGTAGGTATTGCGACGGTCGCGGGCGAGGCTCAGCCCCTTTTTCTCCTGTGGCGTCTTTGGAGGGTTCGGCATGGCTGAATAGTGCCCTAGATTGCGAATGACCGCAATTGGGGCGTCTGTTGCCGTTCCGATCCTATCGGTTGACAGCCTAGAATTCCGGATCGTCGAGCCACGGCGCGAAATGCGGCAGATCGGCCGAGACGGTATCGGGATAGGCCGCGCCGCGCTTTTCGAGGAACGAGGCGACGCCCTCCTTCGCATCGCCACTGCTCCCGCGCGACCAGATCAGCCGGCTGTCGAGCCGGTGCGCTTCCATCGGGTGCGCCGCGCCGAGCATCCGCCACATCATCTGGCGGGTAAGCGCGACCGAGACCGGCGCACTGTCGGCGGTGAGTTCGCGGGCGAGCGCGCGCGCGGCG
>JACMKV010000305.1 GCA_014379915.1 Burkholderiales bacterium | reverse complement strand
GGCATTTTGTCGGCGTGGGTGGGCAGCACGGTGGTCATGCTGGTGACGGCGGTAGCGGCTGTGCCGCTCGGCATCGGCGCCGGCGTTTATCTCGAAGAGTACGGCGCCAGGAACTGGTTTACCGATCTGATCGAAATCAACGTGACCAACCTGGCGGGCGTGCCTTCCATCGTTTATGGTTTGCTGGCGCTCGGGCTTTTCGTCTATCAGTTCGGCCTGGGTCAAAGCGTACTGGCGGCCGGGCTGACCCTCGCGCTGTTGATCCTGCCCGTAGTCATCGTCGCGACCCGCGAAGCGATACGCTCGATCCCGGTCGGTATTCGCGAAGGCGCCTACGCTTTAGGCGCGACCAAATGGCAGGTAACCGCCGATCATATTTTGCCGTATTCGACGCCCGGTATTCTGACTGGCGTGATCATCGGCCTGGCGCGCGCGATTGGTGAAACCGCGCCGATCATTACCATAGGCGCATTGACCTTCATCGCGTTTCTGCCGCCCGCGCCGATCGAGAGCACGTTTCCGTATGTCTCGTTCGACTGGCTGATGGCGCCGTTTACCGTGATGCCGATCCAGATGTTCAACTGGACGTCGCGTCCGGAAGCGGCGTTTCAGGCGAATGCAGCCGCCGCCGGGTTGGTACTCGTCGTCATGACGCTGTCGATGAACGGGCTGGCGATCTATATACGCTATCGCTTACGAAAAAACATCAAATGGTAGACACCATGGTCAGCACCAAGCCGGAAACTCCGGGCAGCGCACCGCAGCTGCAGTCCCAGCCTGCACTCGAACGCAAATCCGAAACCAAGAACCTGCATTTTTACTACGGTTCGTTTCACGCGCTGAAGAACATCAATCTGACGCTCTACGATAAACAGGTCACGGCGCTGATCGGGCCGTCGGGTTGCGGCAAGTCGACTTATTTGCGCTGCTACAACCGCATGCACGATTTGTATCCAGGCAATAAATACGAAGGCCAGATCCGGCTTTATCCGGACGATACCGATCTGCTTGGGCGGGAGGTCGACCCGATAGAAGTGCGCATGCGCATAAGCATGGTCTTTCAGAAGGCAAATCCTTTCCCCAAGACGATTTACGAGAATGTCGCGTACGGTTTGCGCGTGCGCGGCGTGTCGAAGCGCTCGATTCTCGACGACAAGGTCGAGGAAGCGTTGCGCGGTGCCGCCCTGTGGGACGAAGCGAAGGGACGCTTGAATCAGCTCGCATTCAACTTGTCCGGTGGGCAGCAGCAGCGGCTTTGCATAGCGCGCGCCCTGGCGACCGATCCCGAGATCCTGCTGTTCGACGAACCGACTTCGGCGCTCGATCCCATCGCCACAGCCAGCATCGAAGAGCTGATCACCGATTTGAAAAGCAAGGTCACGATATTGATCGTCACGCACAATATGCAGCAGGCGGCGCGCGTCTCCGATTTCACCGCCTACATGTATCTCGGAGAGCTGATCGAGTTCGGCGTGACCGACACGGTCTTCATCAAACCGAAGCACAGGCAGACCGAAGACTACATCACCGGACGGTTTGGCTGAGGCGAGGCGGGAACGCCGCTGCCGAGCTGAGGATGGCGTCGTCAGTCGACAGCGCCGGCCTAAACGCTGATTCGTAGTTCGCAGTTTCCAGATCAGATTCTTCCCTTTTTCCGTGTTTTCGTTCCCACCTGGTTTGACCGCAATACCCCGGCACCAGTAGAATCTACGAATTAAGTGACGGTTCAGGTGATGCGCCAAAAGCTTGTCGCCGGCAATTGGAAAATGCACGGCAATCTCGGGCAAAACCGATCGCTGCTCGAAGCAGTAGGACGCGGCGTCGACAAGTTTCCGGAAGTGTGTTGCGCAGTGCTGGTCCCTTACCCATATCTCGCCCAAATCCAGGAATCATTGCAGTCGACCCGGCTTCAGTGGGGCGCGCAGAACGTCAGCGAACACGCGAGCGGCGCCTACACGGGCGAGGTTTCGGCGCAAATGCTGCGTGATTTCGGCTGCCAGTTTGCGATTGTCGGACATTCGGAGCGCCGCGCGCTGTATGGTGAGGACAGCGACACCGTCGCCAGAAAGTTCAAGGCAGCGCGGGCCGACGGGCTGACGCCTATCTTGTGCGTCGGAGAGAGCCTCAGCGAGCGCGAAAGTGATTTGACCGAAGACGTCGTCGGCGCGCAACTCGACAGTGTTTTGAAGGACTGCGGCGTGGCAGCTTTGGCTGAAGCCGTTGTTGCTTACGAGCCGGTCTGGGCGATCGGTACCGGAAAAACCGCCTCGCCCGCCCAGGCGCAGGCGGTGCACGCATTCATACGCAATCGCATTGCAGGTGAAGACAATGCGATTGCCGCTGAGCTGAAAATCGTTTACGGCGGCAGCGTCAAAGCCGCGAATGCGAAAGAGCTTTTTGCGATGCCCGACATCGATGGCGGATTGATCGGCGGCGCGTCGCTGGC
>JACMKV010000037.1 GCA_014379915.1 Burkholderiales bacterium | reverse complement strand
GCGCCAAAGAAGGTGCAAACCAGCAGCCGGCGCGAACCACGGCCCGGACACCTGGCAAGCTCATTCAACGGAATTCGGAACGCGGTATGGCGCGATACTCGGCATCTTTCTGTAGCGACACGCAACTCAGGACACTAGGCTGCGCGTTCAGCGCCGCCTTGTGAACGTGCGATGTAGGCGTCGACAAAGCGCGTCGGATCCTGCATCAGCAGGTCTTTCCACTCGCAGAGATGGAGCCGGCTTTGAATCAGACCGCGGATGACGCCGACATGTTCGGTCCAGCCGAGGGAGGTTGCGCCAATCACCACGTCACCCTTGAATTCGAGCCGCAAGTAGCGGAAATTTTCCGCATCGGTCAGTTCGGCGTGATCGCCGCCTTCGATACCCATCCATTGTCCGAACGAGGACGAGATCAGGCCCATCGTATCAAGCACGTTGATCGCCATCGTGCCTTGCGAGTGCGTGGTTTGGCCGGCCATGTTGCGCGCGGCGATCAGCGCCTGGTCGGCGGCATTCGGCTGGATCGCGTTGACGATGCGGTCACCGGTATTGAATTCGGTGGCCTGCGCAACATCGCCGGCCGCATAGACGCCCGGAATATTCGTTTGCATGTCGGCATCGACCAACACCCCGGCTTCGGTCTTGATGCCAGTGTCCTTGAGAATTGCGATATTCGACCGCACGCCGGTTGCGCTGATAACGAGATCCGCTTCGAGCACTTTGCCGTTATCGAGCTTCACTCGCAACGGGCCGGCGACTTCCTCATTTTCCTTCATGCCGACCGCCACTTCGACTTTGCCGAGCAAGCCCGGCGACTTCGGTTCGGCTTTCTCGATCCCTGTAACTTTGGTCGAGGTGTAAACCTTAACGCCTTTTTTCTCGCACCATGTTTTGATCAGCGAACCCGCGCCTTCTGTCATCATGCGCGGCACCATGCGGTTGCCCATTTCGATGACGGTCAGCTCGACGCCGCGTGACGCCAGGGCTTCGAGGATGATGCAACCGATGAAGCCGGCGCCCATCTGCACGACACGCGCGCCTGGCTTGGCGATCCTGGCGATATGGCGCGCGTCATCCATTGTCCAGCAAGTATGGACCCCGGGAAGATTGATGCCCGGAATCGGCGCGCTCGCGGGCTTGGAGCCGGTCGCGATCAGGAGCTTGTCGTAGTCGAGTTTCCGGCCGTCGTTCAAATGCACCTGGCGAGCGCCGGTGTCGACGCGCTCGGCGGGTACATCGATCAGATCGATTTTCAAATTGTGAAAATGCTGCTCATCCTTGCGTAGATGCATGCCGCGCTCGTCGATGCCGCCCATCAAGTAATAGGGAATCGCCATGCGCGAATACGGCAGCTCGGGCTCATCGCCGATCACGGTTATAGTGCTTTGCGGATCTTCTTTGCGCAGGGTTTCGGCCGCGATGATGCCGGTGGGTCCGTTGCCGATGATTACGTGGTTCATGGTTTAACCTCAGAATGAACGGGGCTTGATGATCGGTTCTTTCTTTGCTGAGAGCGGCGCTAATCAAATCACCGTCCTCGCCAGGGGGCGGCGCTGATCGGATATCTCCCCTCCTCGGCGAGGAGGGGAGACGTGGTAACTATGTACAAACTCGCGACGTGGTAAGCGCGAAGTTAGGGCAACTGAACCACCCCGCCACTGCGTGTCGCCCCTCCTTGAAAAGGACGGGATATATATACCGCCGAGCTTCGGTAAAGGCTCGTGCTACAAACCCAGGCGCTGACGCGTTTCCGGTGTCGGTTTGCCTTCCGGCGTCCAGCCGCGCGCTTTGTAATATTCCGGCAGCATTACATCGAGGCCGTTGACTTTGCCTTTGGCGGGGCCGGTTTTCGCCGGTTCGGTCAGCAGACGTATTGGCAGCGTGTCGTCCTTCTCGGTGAACCCGGCAGCGTTGTTAAATTCGCGCTCCATGTTCCAGATGCGCTCGCCCACCAGATTCAGCTTGTCCATCGACCAGTCGCCTTCACACGCCGCCTGCAACTGCGGCTGGATGTCGTTCAAGGTCCACGCGAATGTCGTGAACGCGCAAATGCCGGCCGAATCGACGATCGCGGCCGCGTCCTGAAACGCTTTCGTCAGCTCAGCCTTGCCTTCGGTCGCGAGCGGATCGGTCTTGACCGGGATGCCGAGCACTTCGGAGGCGGCGGTGTAGCCGCGCAAATGACACGCGCCGCGATTCGAGGTCGCGTAGCCTAGGCCCATGCCCTGAATGCCGCGCGCATCGTAAGCCGGAAACTCCTGGCCTTTCACGGTCATCGACAATTCCGGGTGGCCGTATTTTTCGCACATACGCTTCGAACCCAGCCCGAGTATCTTGCCGAAGCCTTCACCGCGCGCTGTCCATTCGGCGAATTTGCACAGCGCTTCAGCCGAGCCGAATGGCGCTGCAATGCCGGTATCTTTTTCGGTGATCACGCCCATCTCGAACAACTCCATTGCCGCGCCGACCGTCGCGCCAAACGAAATCGGATCGAAACCGTCTTCGTTGCAGAGGAAGTTGGCGAATGTCAGCGCCTCGATGTCGTCAACGCCGTTGGCATTGCCGAGCGCCCAGGCCGCTTCGTATTCGAGCCCGCCGGATGCGCCCCAGTACTCGGGCTTGTTCTGCACCGAAAAATGCGTCTCGTCGATTTTTGAGATGCGCCCGCACGCGATCGTACAGCCGAAGCACGCCTGATTCGTCACCAGATTCGCTTTGCCGTCGGTCGCGCGAATCTCGTGCATCGCTTCGCCTGAAATCTTGAAGGCGCCTTCGAATTGCACGTCGCGGTGATTGCGCGTCGGCGAGGCGCCGATTTCGTTGATCACGTTCATCAGCACCTGCGTGCCGTATTTCGGCAAGCCCTGGCCGGTGATCGCGTTATCGGCGAGGATCTTCTTGCCGGCGAACGTCGCTTTCATGAATTCCTTCGGATTCGCGATGTTCGTGACGCCCTTGGTGCCGCGCACTGCGATCGCTTTCAGATTCTTCGCGCCCATCACGGCGCCGACACCTGAGCGTCCGGCTGCGCGATGCAGATCATTGACGATCGCCGCATACAGCACCTGGTTTTCGCCGGCGCGGCCGATCGAGGTGACGCGCGTCAGCGGATCCTGATGTTTTTTCTTGATCCACGGCTCGGTTTCCCAAACGGTTTTGCCCCAGAGCGCATCGGCCGGCAGCAGTTCAGCCTTTTCATTTTCGATATGCAAATACACGGGGGCGGCAGCTTTGCCTTCGACGATGATCATGTCCCAGCCGGCAAAGCGCAATTCGGCGCCGAAGTAGCCGCCCGAGTTCGAGCACGCGATGGTGCCGGTCAAGGGGCTTTTGGTAATCACCGAATAGCGGCCGCCGGTCGACGCCATGGTGCCGGTCAGCGGGCCGGTCGCAAATATCATTTTATTTTGCGGCGACAGCGGATCGATTTTCGGATCGATTTCCTCGATCAGATATTTGCTTGCAAGGCCGCGCTGGCCGAGATAATCCTGCGCCCATTGCATGTTTAGCGGTTCGGCCTTGCAGGTGCCGTCAGTGAGATTCACCCGTAATACTTGTTTATGCCATGACATGATGTTCTCCTTGGACTAAGAGCTTGCCCGTAAGTAATTCAGCCCTGCGCCGGGGTCAATTTGAGCGCAGGCCGCGAAGCAAGACGCGCCGTTGTGTGTCGGCCACACCCACGGGCGCGGACACGTTCGCGACGCAGTCGCCCGTTTGCGGGAAGCGCCCGCGAGGCCTGCTCCCGCAAACGGCCGCTC
>JACMKV010000304.1 GCA_014379915.1 Burkholderiales bacterium | reverse complement strand
CTGCAATTCTGTGATCGCCGCGCCGAACGCTTCGATGTTCGCGGTCTGCAGCGCAGGCAAGGCGCGCAACAGAACGAGCCGGCATAGCTGCGCGGACCTGGCTTCCGGAAACATCGGCAACGCACAGAACGCGCCGCTTTCTTCGCCGCCGTGCAGGCCCTGCACGCTGTCGTCGAACACCAGCAGCACGCGCCACTGCGATGGAAAAACGAGGCGGCTGACGATAGGTGGAACGCCTGAACTGGCACTGACCGCGGAGCCGCCATCCACCAGACAGCCCCCTTGATCGAACGCCCCGATGCCGATACCGGAACGCCGGCCGCGATCGAGCAGCGCCGCTACCTGGCTGGCTGAGGTGTCGAGATCGAACAAACGCGCAACCGCGCAGCCAACAGCTAACGCCATTTGCGTTCCGGAACCGAGCCCGACGTGTTCGGGAATCGATTGTTCGACTTCGATGCGTACGCCGTGATTCGTATCGAGGTCGAGCTTGCGCTGCAGAATCTCAAGCAGCCGCAGGATGCGAGGGTGCCCTGCACTCGCCGAATTTGAAGTTGCATGCTCGGCGCGGATTCGCGTGCTCAAGTTATCGATCGTCAGCCCGATGCCGCCGAACTGACGCCCGGCATTGTGCTCGACATCGAGAAAACCCATATGCAGGCGCGCCGGAGCTTCGACGACGACCGAGCGTGGGGATGGCTTGGTTCTGTTCATGAGGAGAGGAGAGCTTAATCGTGCAACTTCTGCAACTATTATGCCATTCGGAATTTCTGATTTTTATCAAACGGCTGTGCCGCAATTTCTCTGTCGCTGCAACGCAGGCGGAGCAGGCGGCGAAGCAGGTTGTCACGCGGCGTGAGCAATGGCAGCGTCCCGCAAGTGCTGAGCCGGGCTATTCACGCCTGAAACTACCAGCCAAAATACCGGCATTGGCCGGTGATAGCAATTTTTTCTCGCCTGAGCGGGGTCAATGAGCGATCAATGGCATATTTTCTGCTGCGTGGTTTTGGATTTTTTTGCCCGCCTGTTTTGGATTTTTTTGCCCGCCTGTTAAGCTTCGTTCCGATGGCCACCGAAATTCCCGAGCAGCGCTTCGAAAATGTTACCTGTCCGTTCTGCGGATTGCTATGTGACGACCTCACAATAAGCGCGAATTCGCAAACTGGCAGCTTGCGCGTTCTCGAAAACGGTTGTCCTATCAGTCGGCCGGCGTTTGCCGGCCTCAGCGCCGAAGCGACCGCACCGCGCATCGATGGCAAAAGCGCAACTCTGCAAGACGCGATCGCGCGCGCCGCGGAAATCCTGCGTGGCGCCCGGCAACCGTTTATCGGCGGGCTGGCAACCGACCTTGGCGGCATGCGCGCAGCATTGGCGCTCGCCGACCGTTGCGGCGCCGTTGTCGATCACATGAACAGCGCTGCGAATTTCCGCAATCTCGCGGTATTGCAGGACAGCGGTTGGGTGACGACGACGTTCGCTGAAATCCGCAACCGGGCCGATTTTATCCTCGTCGTCGGCACCGATGTCGTCAGCCGCTTTCCACGTTTTTTCGAACGCATGGTCTGGCCCGCCGAGACGATGTTCGCTGAAGGCGAGCTGGCGCGCGAAATCGTCTACCTTGGCGCAGTTGCCAATGTCGAGCCCGCCAATGTCGAGCCGGGCGCTTCCGCAGCCGGTATTCAACCAGGCAACCCGCCGAGCCCTCAGTCAAGCAGGGTGGCCTGCGCCAATCCGGATTTGGGCGAGGTCATCGGCGCGCTGCGCATGCTGATCAACGGTCGCGCACTAGCTGTCGATGCGGTCGCCGGCGTGCCGCGCGCGACCTTGCGAGCGCTCGCGGCCAAAATCCGCGATGCAACTTATGGCGTCGCTATATGGGCAGCGGCCGACCTTGATTTCCCGCATGCCGAGCTGACCGTGCAAAGCCTGTGCGAAATGCTGAAAGACCTGAATCGCACCGGCCGCTTTTGCGGCTTGCCGCTCGGCGGCAGCGACGGCGACCTGACTGCAAATCAGGTCAGCGCGTGGCAAAGCGGCTATGCGCTGCGCACTAGTTTCGGCCGCGGTTACCCGAGCTACGATCCGTATCATCATTCAAGCCAACGCCTGCTTGCAGCGAACGAAATCGATGCGCTGATCTGGATTTCGAGCTTCGATACGCGTCGCCTGCCGCCGCCTACCGATGCGCGAACCATCGTCCTCGGACGCATCGGCATGACATTCGAACGCGAGCCGCAGGTTTATATTCCGATCGCAACACCTGGAGCCGATCACGTCGGCCACCTGTTCCGCAGCGATAACGTGGTTGCGCTACCGCTTCGCAAACTGCGCAATACGCGGATGGCGAGCGCGGCCGACATTCTGACTGCGATCGAAAACAAGTTCTCTTTTGAAGAACAAGCTGCGGAAGAATAAGATGAGGTCAGACTCGATATTTCGCTTCCCAATCGATCGACCCGTTTTTCCAGGCATCGGAAAAATGAGATGCGAGGGACGCTCGAGCCCGATGCAATTTCCGCCATGCTGATCAAACTGACGGGCGGCAGCGTTTACGATCCGGCGCACGAGATCAACGGCCAGGTGCGCGATATCTACGTCCGCGACGGCCGCATCATTGGCTCGCCGAGGTCTGACGAGCGCATCGACCGCGAGTTCGATGTGCGCGGCAAAACCGTGATGGCCGGCGGCATAGATCTGCATACCCACGTCGGCGGCGGCAAGGTCAACATCGCACGCAACATGATGATCGAAGACCATAGCCAGCACATCCATCATCGCACCCCGCTGACTCGTTCCGGCTGCGGCCATGCCGCGCCGTCGACCATGAGCGCCGGCTATCACTACGCCGAGATGGGCTATACCGCGTGTTTCGAACCGGCGGTGCTGCCTGTCAACGCGCGCCAGGCGCATATGGAAATGGGCGATACGCCGATCGTCGACAAGGGCGGTTACGCGATGCTTGGCAGCGATGATTTCCTGCTGCGCCTGCTCGCCGAAAACGCCGATCAGCAAGTCATCAACGACTACGTCGCATGGACGCTGCACGCAGCGCAATGCATAGGCATCAAAATCGTGAACCCGGGCGGCATCTCGGCGTTCAAGTTCAACCAGCGCAAGCTCGATCTCGACGAAGCCAACGTCCACTACGGCGTGACGCCGCGGCGCATTCTCGGCAGCCTGACGCGCGCGCTGTTTGACCTCGGCGTGCCGTTTCCGCTGCACGTGCACGGCTGCAATCTCGGCGTTCCCGGCAATCTCGATACCACGCTGAACACGATGGGCGCGCCCGACGGATTGCCGATGCATCTGACGCATATCCAGTTTCACAGCTACGGAACCGAAGGCGACCGCAAATTCTCATCGGGCGCGGCGCGGATCGCCGAAGCGATCAACAGGAATAAAAACATTTCGTGCGACGTCGGGCAGGTCATGTTCGGGCAAACCGTAACGGCCTCCGGCGACAGCATGGCGCAATACCGCAATGCGCCGTTCGCGAATCCGAATCGCTGGGTCGTGATGGATATCGAGTGCGATGCCGGCTGCGGTGTCATGCCGTTCCGCTATCGCGATCAGAATTTCGTCAACGCCCTGCAGTGGGCGATCGGTCTCGAAATTTTTCTGCTGGTCGACGACCCGTGGCGCATTTATCTGACGACCGATCACCCGAATGGCGCCCCGTTCGATACCTATCCGCACCTGATCCGGCTCTTGATGGACAAGAGCTTCAGGAACGACATGTTCGCGACCATCAGCCCCGATGCGAAAGCGCTGTCGACCTTGGCCAGCATCACGCGCGAATACACGCTTTATGACATCGCCATTATGACGCGCGCTGGCCCGGCCAGGACTTTGGGATTACGCGATCGCGGCCATCTCGGCGCAGGCGGTGCTGCCGACATCACCGTCTATACCGATAATGCCGACCGCCAGAAAATGTTCGAGAAGCCCGACTACGTGTTCAAGGACGGCGAGCTCGTCGTGCAGGACGGCAAGCTGGTGAAAGTCACCTGGGGCAATGTGCACGTCGTCCAGCCTGAATTCGACCGCGGTATCGAAAAACGCCTGCGGCCGTATTTCGAGCGCTACCAGACCATACAACTCGATAACTTCAAAATCAGCGCCGACCAGTTACGCGAATGCGGGCATGGCGCG
>JACMKV010000303.1 GCA_014379915.1 Burkholderiales bacterium | reverse complement strand
GGCATGCCTGTCGCTTCACCAGCCAACGACTCCGGACAAGCTGCCGTGGAAGATCGAAGCACACGCCCGTTCCCAAAGGAGCGTGTGATGGAAAGCGTTGATCTTCATGTTCTGAATACTTCGGCGGACTGGCTCGCGACTGGAAAGCGGGCGTGGCTCGCGACGGTCACGCAAACCTGGGGTTCCGCGCCGCGGCCGGTCGGAGCGCTGGCGGCCTTCTGCGAGGACGGCCGGTTGGTGGGTTCGGTGTCGGGCGGCTGCGTGGAAGACGACCTCATGGAACGTGTTAGAACGCGAACACTTGCGCGAAGTCTGCCTGAGGTCGCGGTCTACGGAGTTACCAGCGACGAGGCGCGACGCTTCCGCCTGCCGTGCGGAGGCACGCTCAAGCTGTTAGTCGAGCCAATCACCGACACGGAATGGGTCGCAGCTCTGATCGCGGCAATCGAGCGGCGTGAAGTCATCGCTCGCCGAGTCGATCTCGCAACCGGGAAAACGCGGCTCGTGCCGGCTGACGTCGATCAGAAGTTATTCTCCGACGAGAAAACGTTGATTACGATCCACGGTCCGCGCTGGCGCCTCGCTTTGATCGGCGCGAGCGAGGTTTCGCGTTATCTCGCCGAGATTGGCTTGGCGCTCGATTATGAAGTGCTGGTCTGCGATCCTCGCGAGGAGTACGTGGCGTCGTGGGATCTTCCCAGCATGCCGGTAATAACGGCGATGGCAGACGATTTCGTGGCCGAGCTCAAACCCGATTCGCGCACCATCATTCTCGCGCTGAGCCACGATCCCAAACACGACGATCTCGCGCTGCTTGAAGCGCTGAAGTCCGACGCGTTCTACGTGGGTGCGATGGGCTCCAAAACGACCAATGCCAAGCGCCGGGAACGCCTCGCGCTTTTCGATCTGTCTCCAGCGCAAATCGCGCGTCTCAAAGGGCCAGTCGGGTTGCCCGTCGGCAGCCGCACTCCGCCGGAAATCGCGGTGGCTATCCTTGCCGAGCTGACCGCTGTGCGCAACGGAATTGAACTCGCGAGAGCGATTGCTGAGCCGACGGCATCTCGCGCAGTCGCTGCCAGATGATCGCAGGCCTCCTGCTTGCTGCCGGCACGAGCAGCCGCTTCGGCTCCAACAAGCTATTGCATTCCCTGCGCGACGGTACTCCGATCGCCGTTGCCGCCGCGCGCAATCTCAAGCATGCTACAGAACGTGTGCTCGCCGTTGTACGGCCAGGAGACGATGTATTGGCGCAGCGTTTGCAAGCCGAAGGGCTGGAGATCGCGGTTTGCGAGAGCGCAGCCGCAGGAATGGGTCACAGCCTTGCATGCGGTGTCGCGGCGACAAGCGACGCCGACGGGTGGTTGATCACGCTCGCGGACATGCCTTTCGTATCTCCGGAAACGCTTCGTACCGTGATTCATCACCTGGAAGCCGGGGCCACGATCGCGGCGCCATCCTTCAACGGACAGCGCGGGCATCCGGTCGGATTCGGTCGCAGCCTCTACCCCGAGCTTTTGGCGCTCGAAGGTGATTTCGGTGCGCGCATTCTGCTCACCCGACACGCAACCGAAGTTAAGCTTTTCGACTGTGATGACAGAGGCATATGCCGCGACATCGACACGGCCGCGGATCTGAGCGCTTTCACTAACGATTGAACGTTTAACGAAGCTTAGGGGACGTTGACAAATGATTTACCCAAGAACGCCGAAAGCGATGAGTAACGGCATACGCCAGTGCCGGGCTAAGGCCCTTCTTTATCTCTCTCCAACCTTGGCGATAACGCTGCTTGCGGGCTGCAAGTCCGACGTACAGGCTACAGCACCCCTGCCGCCAACAGTGAGTGTCGCGCAACCCCTCGCTAAAACCGTGACCGATTGGGACGAATATACCGGGAGACTGGAAGCGGTTCAGGCAGTCGAAGTGCGCGCCCGTGTCAGTGGTTATCTCGAATCCGTCCATTTCAAGGACGGCGCAATCGTTAATAAAGGCGATCTGCTGTTTGTGATCGATCCGCGCCCATACCAGGCGATTGCAAATCAGGCGAAGGCCGAAGTTACGCGCAACAAAGTGCGTCTGGACTTGGCCCGGAATAATGTTGAACGTGCTGAGCGCTTATTTAAATCGCGCGCAATTTCTGCGGAAGAACTTGATGCACGCACGCAAGAGCAGCGCCAAGGGCTTGCTTCACTTGAAGCGGCTAAGGCAGCGGTTGACGCCGCTGAACTTAATGTCGAATTCACGCGCGTGAGATCGCCCATAAAGGGACGTGTGAGCCGCGAACTCGTGACGACGGGTAATCTCGTCAGCGGCGGCAGCGAAGGCGCAACGTTGTTGACCACCATCGTTTCGCTTGATCCGATCTACGTTTACTTTACCGCTGATGAACGCGCTTACCTGCGGTATTCAAGACTCGCCCGCGACGGCTCTCGGCCAAGCTCGCGGGACGCCGAAAACCCGGTAAAGCTGCAACTTGCCGATGAAAAAGATTTTTCCCACGAAGGTCGCATGGACTTCGTCGACAATCGAA
Organism: Burkholderiales bacterium; assembly: GCA_014379915.1. Lineage (GTDB taxonomy): Bacteria > Pseudomonadota > Gammaproteobacteria > Burkholderiales > JACMKV01 > JACMKV01. The sequence goes on along the minus strand of JACMKV010000303.1, from coordinate 2,709 downwards.
TCGACCGGGCGACCGGGACCATGCAGGGTAGAGCGTTATTCCCAAATCCGGATATGTTGCTGATCGCTGGATTATTCGCAAAGGTCAAGCTACTGGGCGAGGGGCCTTACCCAGCACTGCTGATACCGGATGAAGCGATTGGCACTGACCAATCACAGAAGTTTGTGTTCATCATCGATGAGCAGAACGTTGCCAGGCGCAAGACTATCTTGCCCGGAAGATTGGAGGACGGGCTACGCATCGTCCGAGAAGGCTTGAAGGGTGATGAACGTGTTGTAGTTGACGGTCTACAACGGGTGCGTCCGGGATTGACTGTGACGCCACAAGCGGCACAAGCAAAAGAGAAAGCCGACGAATCCGCGACAGTTAACTCCTCGCGCTGACTGGTCCACTGTCATGAGATTCGGCCACTTTTTTATCGATCATCCCCGCTTCGCCGCGGTTATTTCCATCGTGATTCTTATCGTTGGGGTGATCGCTTATTTCAACTTGCCGGTCGCGCAGTATCCGGAAGTCGCTCCGCCGACCATACAAGTCACCGCCGTCTACCCGGGAGCGACACCGGAAGTTATCGCAGATACGGTGGCAACGCCAATCGAGCAGGAAGTCAACGGCGTAGAGAACATGCTTTATATGACGTCGCAATCGACAAGCGACGGGGCGATGTCACTGACGATTACGTTCGCGCTGGGAACAGATCTCGATACCGCTCAAGTGCTGGTACAAAACCGGGTCGCGATTGCTGAGCCAAGACTACCTGAGGAAGTCAGGCGCCTGGGAATCACTACGGTTAAGCGCTCCCCCGACTTGATGATGGTCGTACATCTGGAGTCACCCGACGATAGCTACGATCAGCTTTACATCAGCAACTATGCTCTGCTGCAAATTCGCGACGTACTGGCTCGCATTGATGGTGTAGGCAGCATTACTGTCTTCGGCGCACGAGAGTACAGCATGCGGATTTGGCTGGATCCCGATCGGCTTGCTTCGCTACAGTTGACTGCCGGCGACGTCGTCCGGGCACTACAGGCACAAAACGTCCAAGTCGCTGGCGGCGCTCTCGGCCAGCCGCCGATGCCACTAAATAGCGCATTTCAGTTGACAGTCAATACCCAGGGCCGCTTCATCGATGCTGATCAGTTTTCTGACGTCATCGTTCGGGCCAGCGAGGGCCGGCTGGTTCGAGTTCGCGATATAGCTCGCGTCGAACTTGGGGCGCGCGATTACGTAACAAATAGCTACCTCGATGGTAAGCCTGCTGTAGCAATCGCGATATTTCAGCGTCCCGGCAGTAACGCTTTAAGCACTGCAGAGGCGATCCAATCGACAATGGACAAGCTGGCTGCTGATTTTCCCAAGGGCCTTGGCCACCGCATTGTCTATAACCCGACCGATTTCGTCGCCGAATCGGTGCAAGCGGTTTACACCACAATCTTCGAAGCAGTCGGGTTGGTGGTGCTCGTCATTATTCTGTTCCTGCAGAGCTGGCGTGCCGCACTAATTCCCATCGTTGCGATTCCGGTATCGCTAATCGGAACGTTTGCCGTGATGGGGGTCTTCGGTTTCTCGCTGAATAATCTGTCGCTGTTTGGCTTGGTGCTTGCGATCGGCATCGTCGTCGACGATGCCATTGTCGTTGTGGAAAACATAGAGCGGAATCTCGAGCGCGGCCTTGACCCGAAGGAGGCCGCGCGTGTCACCATGACCGAAGTCGGCACCGCGCTTATTTCGATTGCCCTCGTACTAAGCGCAGTCTTTATCCCAACTGCATTTCTCGGCGGTATCTCGGGCGAGTTTTTCCGGCAATTCGCACTGACGATTGCGGTTGCTACCGTCATTTCGGCGTTCAATTCCCTCACGCTGAGCCCTGCCTTAGGTGCGATTCTGCTCAGACCCAAAGATGAAGCGCCAACCGGCTTTTTTGGGAAAGCATGGGATAAATTGCTCGGCCCGCTGTTTCGAGGTTTCAACAAGGGCTTCGACAAAACGAGCAGCGGTTACGCATACCTGGTATGCCGTGTTGCGCGTCGTCCTGCGGTTTCGCTTATTGTTTTTGCCGGGCTGATCGGCTTAACCGTATTCATGTTCCAGCGCGTTCCTGGCGGCTTTATTCCAGACCAGGACCAAGGCTACGTGATTATCGCAATTGAACTACCCAAGGGCGCGTCGCTGGAACGCACCGACCTAGTGGTCCGGCGAGCGACCGAAATCGCGCTTAACACGCCGGGGGCCTACCGCGCTGTCGCTTTTGCTGGTTTTTCAGGGGCAACCTTTTCGAACGCTTCAAACGCGGGCGCGATCTTCGTTACGCTGAAACCCTTCAGTGAGCGCGACCAGGGTCACACTGCCAAGGCGCTTGTGGCGAGTCTTACTCAAGCTTTGAACAGCGAGATACAAGGCGCGCAGCTGTTCGTAATTGCGCCGCCTGCAGTGCGTGGTTTGGGTAATTCCGGCGGCTTCAAGATGGTCGTCCAGGACCGCGGCGGGCGCGGATTGGAAACGCTTTCGGCGGCGACTGGGGAGCTGATTGCGGCGGCCAATCAATCGGGAACGGTAGAGCGCGTATTCACGACATTCAGCACCGCAACGCCGCGATATTTTCTGGACATAGATCGCACCAAGACAGAGATGTTGAATGTGCCTGTGGAAAACGTATTCGAAGCGCTGCAAGTCTTTCTTGGCTCCGCCTATGTCAACGATTTTAATTTG
>JACMKV010000302.1 GCA_014379915.1 Burkholderiales bacterium | reverse complement strand
CTCCTCATCAGCTTTGCGCAGCCGGCAAGCGGCTTTCGATCGCGACCGCGAAATTGCGGCGCGCTTGAGCGCCAGCGACGCGTGGCTGAAGCTGAGCATGTCGGCTGCGCGCATGATGGCTTGGGACTGGGACCTCGAAACCGGCATCATCACACGATCGGAAAATTCGGTTGCCATCCTCGGCATAGCGGACGGCGCTGCGACTGCGTTTTTCGAGCTCGTCCATCCCGACGACCGCGAGAGCGTCAAAGCGGCGACGCAAAAAGCGATTGCCGGCGGCGCCCCCTATGCAGTGGAATTCCGCGTGATCACGCCAAACGGCCGCGTTCTCTGGCTGCTCGTCAAAGGCGAATTACGCCGCGATGAAAAAGGGCGCGCGACGCATCTGGCCGGCATCAGCATGGACCTCAGCGAACGCAAGCAAGCCGAGCAGACGCTCGCCGCGGCAAAAACCGAACTGACGGCGCAACTCGAGGACATGACGCGGCTGCACGAGATGAGCGTTGTGCTGTCGGCCGATACGGAGCTGCAGTCGGTACTGAATAACTTGGTCAAAGCCGTGTGCGGCGTGCATGGCGCTTCGCTTGGCACGCTGATGCTGTACGACAAGGAGCGGAAGGACCTGTATCCGGCAGCGCGGCTCGGCTTCAGCGATGCGTATATGGACAGGTTGGGGCGCATTGCGGTCGGCGCCGGCTGGTGCGGCATGGCGATCGCTGAGCGCCGTCGCGTCGTCGTCGAAAATGCGCTGAGCGATGCGCGATTCGTGCCGTATCTACCGGCGATCAGGATGGGCGGCTATGAGTCTGCGTACAGCACGCCGTTGATCACGCCCGACGGCGAGGTGCTCGGCACGATCGCCATCTACATGCCGGCGCCGTATCGCCCATCCGAGCGCGCCGTGCGGCTGACCGATTTGTATGCGCGGTTGGCATCCGAAACCATCGCGCGTTCGCGTTATTCGGCCGCGCTGCGCGACAGCGAAGCCAGGTACCGCGCGCTGATCGAAGTTTCGCCGCAAATCATCTGGGCCGCCCAACCCGACGGCTATATCATCTATTGCAACGAATCGTGGTCCGAGTATACCGGGCTCACCATGGCAGAGTCCGAAGGCAATGGCTGGACGCAGGCGATTGCGCCCGAGCATGTGACGCGCGTGTCGAACGCATGGATGCAGGCAGCGTCGAGTGGCGAGCAGTATGAAGTCGAGGTGCCGTTCCGCCGCGCATCCGACGGACAGTTCCGCTGGCATCTGGCTCGCGGCCTGCCGCTGCGCGACGAACGCGGAAACATACTGAGCTGGATCGGCGTAGCCATCGACATCGACGATCGCAAGCACGCCGAAGAGGCGCTGCGTAAAGCGCACGCCGATCTCGAAGCGAGGGTCGTCGAACGCACCGCGGAATGGTCCGAAGCGAATAAATTTCTGCAGGCGCTGCTCGATAACGTCCAGGACGCCATCGTCGCTTGCGATGAGTCGGGAACGCTGACGCTGTTCAATCCGGCGTCACTGAGATTGCACGGTTTGCCGCAAGCGCCGTTGCCGGCCGCGCAATGGGCCGAGCATTACGAGTTGTATTACGCCGACGGCAAGACGCGAATGGCGACCGAGGATATTCCACTTTTCCGTGCCTTGCGCGGCGAGCGCGTGCGCAACGTGGAAATGGTCATTGCGCCCAAGCGGGGGCCGGCGCGCACGTTGCTCGCGAGCGGACAGGCTTTCCATGACGATCGCGGCGTCAAGCTCGGCGCGGTCGTCTCGATGTACGACATCAGTGAGCGCAAGCAGGCCGAGCAGGCACTCAGGAAGGCGCATAACGAACTCGAGCGGCGCGCGACCCAGCTCGGGACGCTGGCCGCGCAGCTGACGCAAGCCGAAGCGAAGGAACGCCGCCGCATCGCGCAGTTGCTGCACGACGATCTGCAGCAACTGCTATTGAGCGGCAAGTTCAGGCTCAGCTCCCTCAAAAGCCGGGCGCCCGATGTCGATTTCACGCCTGTCATGGAAATCTTCGATCAAAGCATACAGGCTTCGCGTTCGCTGAGCGTCGAGCTCAGCCCGCCGGCTTTGTATCAGCTCGATTTTGCCGGCTCGCTCGAGTGGTTCGCGCAACGGATCAAGGCGCAGTATGGCCTGGACGTGGCAGTGAAAGCGCGCGGCCCCGATCCGGCGCTTCCCGATGAGATGAAGACCCTGTTGTTTCAGGCGCTCAACGAACTGCTCGTGAATGTCGTCAAGCACGCCGGCGCCGACCGTGCACGCATCGATGCCAGCACGCGCTGGCGCGGCGCTTGGCTGGTCGTCCGCGTGGAAGACGACGGCGCCGGCTTCGACGCAAGGGAGTTGAGCGGCAAGGCCGGCTTCGGCCTGTTCGGCATCCGTGAACGCTTCGAGTATCTGGGCGGCAATGTCGCGGTTTACTCGCACGTCGGTCGTGGTACGCGCGTGGCGATCATCGTGCCGACCGGCAAAGCGCGTTCCCAGTCCGATGGCGATCCCACCGAACGCGTGCCGGGGCCGCTGGGCAGCGTCGTCCATGAGCGTTCGCCGCAGGCCAAATCGGCGATACGCGTGCTCGTCGTCGACGACCATGCGATGGTCCGCGACGGCCTGCGCGGCATCCTCGAAGATGAGCCGGATATGCAGGTCGCCGGCGAAGCGCAGGATGGCTTGCAGGCCGTGGCGCTTACATCCGAGCTGCAGCCCGACGTCGTGTTGATGGACATCAATATGCCGAAGCTCGACGGCGTCGAAGCGACCAGGCGCATCAAGGCTGCGCATTCGCATATCCACGTAATCGGGTTGTCGATGCACGCCGACGAGGGCGTGATGTTGACCATGCGCGCCGCGGGTGCGTCGGACTACGTCGCCAAAGACAATGCTTCGGATGCGCTGTGCGCTAGCGTGCGCAAATGCATGCAGTCCGTCGGCTAAGTAACCTCTGATTAAGGTCGTTCGCGGGCGCTCATTTCAGCGCTTTATAGCGTATGCGTTTCGGCCGTGCGCCTTCCTCGCCTAATCGTTTCTTCTTGTCGGCTTCGTACTCCTGATAGTTTCCGTTGAAGAACACGACTTGTGAATCGCCTTCGAAGGCGAGTATGTGAGTCGCGATACGGTCGAGAAACCAGCGATCGTGTGAGATGACCAGCACGCAGCCGGCGAATTCGAGCAGCGCATCTTCGAGCGCGCGCAGGGTTTCGACATCAAGATCGTTGGACGGCTCGTCGAGCAGCAGCACGTTGCCGCCTGCGATCAAAGTCTTCGCCAGATGCAGCCGGCCGCGTTCGCCGCCCGACAGATTGCCGACGATTTTCTGCTGGTCGCTACCCTTGAAATTGAAACGGCCGAGGTAGGCGCGCGACGATGTCTCAAAGCGGCCGACTGTCAGCACATCGGCGCCGCCCGAGATTTCCTCCCATACGGTTTTGTTTCCGCCGAGCGCCTCGCGCGATTGATCGACGTGCGCAATCCTGACCGTTGGGCCGATGATGATTTCGCCGCTGTCGGGTTTTTCCCGGCCGATGATCATACGGAATAGCGTCGATTTACCCGCGCCGTTCGGACCGATGATGCCGACAATCGCGCCTGGCGGAATTTGCAGACTCAGGTTGTCGATCAATAGCCGGTCGCCGTAGCCTTTGCTGACGTTCTTGAATTCAATGACCGAATCGCCGAGACGCTCGGCGACCGGAATGAAAATTTCCTGGGTTTCGTTGCGCTGCTGGTGCTCCTGCGAACTCAGCTCGTCGAAGCGCGCGAGCCGCGCCTTGCTTTTGGCTTGGCGCCCCTTCGGATTTTGCCGCACCCATTCGAGTTCCTGCTTGATCGCCTTCTGGCGCGCCGATTCGGTCGACTCTTCCTGCTTCAGGCGCGCCCCTTTCTGATCGAGCCACGAGCTGTAATTGCCCTGCCACGGAATGCCGTGGCCGCGGTCGAGCTCGAGTATCCACTGCGCGGCGTTGTCGAGGAAATAGCGGTCGTGGGTGACCGCGACCACGGTGCCCGGAAAGCGCGTCAGGAACTGTTCGAGCCAGTCGACGCTTTCGGCATCGAGGTGATTGGTCGGCTCGTCGAGCAGCAGCATGTCGGGCTTCGACAGCAGCAAGCGGCACAGGGCGACGCGCCGCTTCTCGCCACCGGACAGCACACCGATTTTCGCGTCCCATGGCGGCAGGCGCAGCGCATCGGCCGCCACTTCGAGTTGCTGCTCGGCATTGTGACCATCGGATGTTTCGAGGATTGCTTCGAGACGCGCCTGCTCGTTCGCCAGCTGTTCGAAATCAGCGTCGGGATCGGCGTAGGCGGCGTACACGGCATCGAGCTTCTTCCGTGCGTCGAACACTTCGTCGAGGCCAGTCTCGACCGCTTCGCGCACGGTCTGCTCGGGCTCCAGTTGCGGTTCCTGCGGCAGATAGCCGATATCGAGATTGGGCATCGGCGTCGCTTCGCCTTCGATGTCGCGATCGAGGCCGGCCATGATTTTGAGCACGGTCGATTTACCCGAACCATTCAGACCGAGCACGCCGATCTTCGCGCCCGGAAAAAAGCTGAGCGAAATGTTCTTCAGGATTTGACGCTTGGGCGGGACGGTCTTGCTGACCCGGTTCATGGTGAAGACGTATTGGGCCATGGACGATATCGAGAATGAATGTTTGTGGGGAGTAGTGGATCATTTGGTAACCACCCCCGCGCTTCGCGTCGGACCCTCCTTGAGAGGGGAGAGCTGCAGGATCGACCTGCGTGTTCGATGCCTGCTCCCAGGACGCGATTTCCCTCCTCCTCCACGATCCGATTCCCCTCCTCCTCGAAGGGGCGACACGAAGTGGCGAGGTGGTGGGTTCAGGGCGAGTCAGTTGAGGCGCCGTCGGTCCTGCGATCGAACTGCGAAGTCAGCGGCACGCCTTGCCTGATCAACACGTTGCGCAGCTCTTTGATGATCGGAAAAATTTCCTGATTCCAGTCGGCGCCTTGCAGATCGAAGGCGCGCTGTTCCTGTTCGACGATGGTGCGGTCCTCGGCAAAAATACCTTCGGTAAACCAGATGATGAACGGCCACAGCAAGTGGATGGCGCCGGGCAGCGAAGGTTTGCGCACCATCATCAAGCCGTACGTATGATTGGCGCGCTGCTCACGATCGACCGGCACATAAACATTCCACAGATCGAGCGCAGGGTGATCGCTGCCTTTGGGTGTGAATTTCAGGCTTTGGTAAGGGTAGCCGGTCCGTATCGTCATCAGGTCGCGGCCGCCTTGTGCGGATTTCTTGCCGCCGCCGATAATGAATTTTTCGCCGATCGGCTGCTTGCCGGCGACGCGGGCAAACGTGTAGTCGCATTCGACCCAGTTATCGCCCCGCCGCAGTTCGAGAAACACCGTTCTGATGCCGCCCATCAATCGTCGATGCAGAAATTGATGGTTCATGTCCATCAGGTTTTCGTGCATGAACGAATAATGGCAGCGCACCTCGCGATCGAGATATCGCGTTTTGTAATTCGGATCGAGCGCTGAGGGAACATCGGGAAAGACCGCCGAATCGAGCCTGGCCGGGTCGCCCGGGTAGACGAAAATCAGGCCATAGGCTTCGCGGCACGGATAGCCACGCACGCCGTTGGGCAGCGACTTGGCCTTGTCGAGATACGGAACGTTCACGCACTTGCCGGTCTTGTCGTAAGTCCAGCAGTGATAACTGCATTGCAAGGTTTCGCCCTTGACGACACCTTGATGCAGCGGCACCTGCCGATGCGCGCAACGGTCTTCGATTGCGAACACCGTGCCGCTCCCGGTTCGCACCAGCGCGATCGGCTCGCCGGCAAACGCGGCGCCGATCGACTTTCCGCGCTTCAAGTCGCGCGAGCGGGCGAGAGGGTACCAGTGATCGGGGTGCGATCCGGTCTTTCTGAGATCGGGCTTATGTTCGGCAGCGGTCGAATCGGCACCGAACGATGCCAACTGCGTTCGCAAGTGCGTTGCGTGATTGCCGGCTTCCGAATTGCGTGCGACTGCGCCATCCATATGATTCATTCCGTTTTAAGGTGGTCCGTTCAGTTTAAAGCGCGCGCGGGCGGTTGTGAACATCGCGTCTGCATGCTCCGATCGCATCAGCCGATTGAATACCCGGCGCGCCGCGTCGGCGACTTCAGAAGCAGTGAGCCCAGCCGGACCTATACCTGATCCGCCGGAAACCAGATCATCGGCGGCTGCGCCGTGCATAAAAACCGCACATAGCAAAGCATCGTCTGCCGACGCATCGGCGCGGGCGAGAAGGGCGCCGAGCATGCCGGAAAGCACGTCGCCCATGCCGCCCGAGGCCATGCCCGGATTGCCGGTCGGATTGATGTACCAGCGCCCGTCCGGCATGACGCAAATGCTGCCGACGCCTTTCAACACGACATGACTGCTGTACCGCTCGGCGATAGTGCGCGCAGCGCGCAAACGATCGCGCTGCACGTCGCTTGTCGAGCAGCCGAGCAAACGGGCAGCCTCGCCCGGATGAGGCGTCAGGATGGTGGATGCCCCGGTTGCTTCGGGCACTGCGGATTGAGCGCGCGCGAGCAGTGCGTTTTGCAGCGGCGGGTGGGCGCTGATCAGATTCAGTGCATCGGCGTCGAGCACCAGCGGCAGCGAGCGTGAGAGTGCAGATGCTAGCAACTCGTATGCTTCGCCCGATTGTCCCAGCCCTGGGCCCAGCACGAGACAGGTCAACGCCTCAAGCTCGACCGCCCCGCGCGCTTTGTGGAACATGAGTTCGGGATGCACCGGGTCGACGCCGAAACTATCGGCGAGCACACCGAGATAAACCTTGCCGGCGCCGAGCTTCAGTGCAGCGCGCCCGGCGAGCAGTGCCGCCCCCAGCATGCCTTGCGCGCCGCCGATTACGCCGACGTTGCCGTACAGGCCTTTATGGCTGTTGATCGGCCGCGCTGACAGCGCGCTGGAGAATAACGATGGCGCGATCAATCGCCCCCGCGGCGAACAGAATTCCGTGGTATCGACGTTCAGCGTTTCCAGCCGAACGGTGCCGCAGTAATCGGGACCGTCGCCAGTCAGCAGCCCCGGTTTCAAGCCGAGGAAGCTGATGGTTTCGTCAGCGCGTATCGCTGTGCCTAGCACGCTGCCGGTATCGGCATCGAGACCGCTTGGAATATCGAGAGCAAGTACCGGCGCTTTCATGCCATTCACGCGGGCTATGATATCTGCATAAGCGCCGCACACCTCGCGCTGCAGCCCGATGCCGAACAAGCCGTCGATGACGAGGTCGAAACGGCGGTCCGGAATCTCGCTCAACACTTCATTACCATCGACCTGAAATGCCTGCATCGCTCGTGCCGCATCGCCCGCCATTTTTGCCGCGTTCCCAAAAAAAACCACGCTGACGTCGAACCACCACGCTTTCAGCCAGCGTGCGGCGACCAGCGCATCGCCGCCGTTATTGCCCGGCCCGGCCAGCACCAGTACCGAGCTACCCTGATTACCTTGGCCGAGCAGAACGCGGGCGTGTTCGGCGGCGGCACGGCCGGCGAGTTCCATTAGCGACATGGCTGGCGAGGCAGCGATTGCGTGCTTTTCGATTTCCCGGATTTCCTGGGTCAGGTAAATAGGTGCGCCGGGCGGCAGTACGGACATGATGGATCGTCGGGGGATGGCGTTCTCACAGTGTAACCGAGGCAAACGGGAGTGGGCACAAGACATGGCGCCAGGACGAGCGCATCCGGCCTTCGGGTATAATTGCGGCCTTCCCCGATTCTGCCCCATTCTGCCGAATGCGCGAGTTGCTCAAGCTGCGCGGGCGCAATGCCCTGTCCGATTTTCGTCTGAATAAACTTCGCCGCCCGCTCAGCCTTTCGCTCGGTAAATCATTCGCCGATCTCGCGATTCGTGCGGAATTTTGGCATTTCATTCAGCTCACGCGACCGCTGTCGGCCGCCGAACTCGCTGTTCTCGACAGCATCCTGACTTACGGCCCGGCTGCCGAGGATGTCCACGGGCAGGGCGAACTGCTGCTCGTCGTTCCGCGTCCCGGCACAATTTCACCATGGTCGAGCAAAGCGACCGATATTGCGCGGCACTGCGGCTTGAACGCGATCGAGCGCATCGAGCGCGGCGTTGCTTACCACGCGCAGAAGGGCGACGGCAAGATGTCCACGCGCGAAAAAAATGTCATCGCGGCTGCGATCCACGATCGCATGACCGAAAGCGTGCTGGAGTCGTTCGATGCCGTCGCGAATCTGTTCGAGCACTATGCGCCGGCGCCGCTCGCGACCATCGAACTGCGCCCCGATGGCATCGCCGCATTGCGCCGCGCGAATGCCGAACTTGGCCTCGCGCTATCCGCTGATGAGATCGTTTATCTCGCCGAAAACTTCGCGCGCATTGGCCGTGCGCCGACCGATGTCGAGTTGATGATGTTCGCGCAGGCCAATTCCGAGCACTGCCGCCACAAAATTTTCAATGCGACCTGGGAGATCGACGGCGAACGCAAAAGCGAAACCTTGTTTTCGATTATCAAGAATACGCACCGAAAGAATCCGCGCGGCACGGTTGTCGCCTATTCGGATAATTCCGCGGTGATCGAGCGCAATGAGGCCGGAAATACCGCGCGCTTCCATCCGGGCGACGACAACATTTACGGCTACTGCAACGAAGCGACGCATATCCTGATGAAAGTCGAGTCGCACAATCACCCGACCGCCATCTCGCCTTTTCCCGGCGCCGCAACCGGCGCCGGCGGCGAGATTCGCGATGAAGGCGCGACCGGCCGCGGCGCGAAGCCTAAAGCCGGCTTGACCGGATTTTCGGTATCGAACCTGCGCATTCCGGATTTCATCCAGCCGTGGGAGCGGGAGGATTACGGCCGGCCGGCGCGCATCGCCTCGGCTTTGCAGATCATGCTCGAAGGCCCGATCGGCGGCGCGTCGTTCAACAACGAGTTCGGCCGCCCCAATCTTGCCGGTTATTTCCGCAGCTTCGAGCAGGACGTTGCCGGCGAGCGGCG
>JACMKV010000301.1 GCA_014379915.1 Burkholderiales bacterium | reverse complement strand
GCCCAGCGTTTCGATGCCGAGCGACAGCGGCGTTACGTCGAGCAGCAGTACGTCCTTGACGTCGCCGCGCAGCACGCCGCCCTGGATCGCCGCGCCGACCGCGACCGCTTCGTCCGGATTCACGTCCTTGCGCGGCTCGCGGCCGAAAATCTCCTTGACCTTTTCCTGCACCTTCGGCATCCGCGTTTGGCCGCCGACCAGAATCACGTCTTCGATGTCGGTAATTTTCACGCCGGCATCCTTGATCGCCGTCTTGCACGGCGCAATTGTGCGCTCGATCAGTTCCTCGACCAGGCTTTCAAACTTGGCGCGCGTGACCTTGACGGCCAGATGTTTCGGCCCATTGGCGTCGGCCGTGATGTACGGCAGATTGACCTCGGTCTGGGTCGACGACGACAGCTCGATCTTGGCTTTCTCGGCGGCTTCTTTCAAGCGTTGCAGCGCGAGCACGTCGTTGCGCAGATCGACGCCCGAATCCTTCTTGAATTCGTCTGCCAGATATTCGATCAAACGCTGGTCGAAGTCTTCGCCGCCGAGGAAGGTGTCGCCATTGGTGGATAACACCTCGAACTGATGCTCGCCTTCGATTTCGGCGATTTCGATAATCGAAATGTCGAACGTGCCGCCGCCGAGATCGTAAACCGCGATCTTGCGATCACCTTCTCTCTTGTCCATGCCGAAAGCGAGCGCGGCCGCGGTCGGCTCGTTGATGATGCGTTTGACGTCGAGGCCGGCGATGCGGCCCGCGTCTTTCGTTGCCTGACGTTGCGAATCGTTGAAGTAGGCCGGCACCGTGATGACTGCTTCGGTGACCGGCTCGCCCAGGTAATCCTCGGCCGTTTTCTTCATCTTCAGCAGCACTTGCGCCGAGATTTCGGGCGGCGCGATTTTCTTGCCGCGCACCTCGACCCAGGCGTCGCCGTTGTCGGCCTTGACGATCTTGTACGGCATCAGGTCGATGTCTTTCTGCACTTCTTTCTCGGTAAAACGGCGCCCGATCAAGCGCTTGACCGCGTACAACGTGTGCCTCGGATTGGTCACGGCCTGCCGTTTGGCGGGCGCGCCGACCAGCACTTCGCCGTTTTCCGGATAAGCGACGATCGAAGGCGTGGTGCGCGCCCCCTCGGAATTCTCGATGACTTTAGGCGTGCCGCCTTCCATCACCGCGACGCATGAGTTGGTGGTGCCCAGATCAATACCGATGATTTTTGCCATGTTTGAATCCTTGAATAAATGCTTGAATGAGTGACTGCCTAGCTCTTATATGAGGCCTGCGCGGCCTGTTTCAACCCTGTTTGCGGCTCTATTTTGCGACCATCACGAGCGCCGGGCGTATGACCCTGTCGTTCAGCTGATAGCCTTTTTGCATGACTTGCACGACCGTATTCGGCGGGGCGTCGAATTCGACCATGGTCATCGCCTGATGCTTGTGCGGATCGAATTCCTCGCCGACCGGATTGATTTCGGTGATATTGAATTTGTCGAATACCGCTTTCAACTGTCGCAGCGTCAGCTCGACGCCGTTCTTCAGGCTTTCGAGATTCGTGCTTTCGATGTTCAGCGCCGCTTCCAGCGCATCCTTCACGGCGAGAATTTCGGTCGAGAAATTGTCGATCGCGTATTTATGCGCGTTCGCGACATCGGCTTGCATGCGCCGACGCATGTTTTCGGCGTCAGCCCGCGCGCGCAGCCAGTTTTCGCGCTGCTCTTCAGCGGCGCGCTCGGCTTTTTCCAAACGTGAAGCCAAATCGGATTGCGAACGCGATGCTAGATCAGGTTCGCTCGCTTCGGTTTCGGCTGCGGCCGGTTGCGGCGCGTTCAGATCGTCGCCAGGAAACACGGGTTCATCCGGTTGCTGCATCGTAACCTCCAGAAATACTTGGGAATCAAAAATCCGCGGCCGGCTAACGCCGACAACTGTCCCAGCGTTCAGCGTCCCGGTTGCCAGGAAGATTGTGCGGAAACCTTAGTGTTGAGGCGTTATTTCCGGTTTCAAGGCGCGCCGAGCGTCGCGCCGAAGCCAGCTTCGCTACTGCACGGCGCCCATTTTTAGCGCCGCGTCGCGGCTTTGCGCTTCGCTGCGGCTGGCTGCGGCGGCGTCGAAACCCGGCTTTATCCAGCCGCTCAAGTTGTCGAGCGCGATTTCGGTCAGCGCCTGCATCCAGTCGTCGCGTTCGTTCAAGCAAGGGATAGCATGAAATTCGCCGCCGCCCGTTTGCAAAAATGTCGTTTTGCCTTCCATTGCGATTTCTTCCAGCGTTTCCAGGCAATCGGCGACAAAGCCGGGGCACACCACATCGACACGGCCGACTTTTTGCCGGCCCAACTCGGCCAGCACGACGGCGGTGTAAGGCTGCAGCCATTCGGCGCGACCGAAGCGCGATTGAAAGCAGACTTGGTAGCGGCCGCTATCGAGCCCTAGCGCCTCTGCGAGCAACCGCCCGGTTTTCTGGCATTCGCAGTGATAAGGATCGCCTGCATCGAGCGTCGCTTTCGGTACGCCATGAAAGCTCATCAGGAGTTTGTCGGGGCGACCGTGCTTCATCCAGTGATCGCGCACGCTCTGGGCGAGTGCGGCGATGTAGCGCGGATCGTCGTGATAATGCTTGACGCAGCGCAGCTCGGGCGGATTGCGCAGTCCGGTCAGCGCACGGAAAGCGACATCGAAAACCGTGCCTACGGTGCTGGCGGCGTACTGCGGGTAGGCCGGCAAAAGCAGAATGCGCTCGCAATTCTGTTCGCGCAACCGGGCCAGCACTGAGGGTAGCGACGGACTGCCGTAGCGCATCGCGTGATCGACCACGAGAGGCGGGACGCCGGGCGGCTGTGCGCTGGAGGACCGTGCGTTGGAGGACTTCAGGCGCTCGCCGAGATAGCCGCGCAGCAAGGTCACCTGGCGCTCGGTGTGCACGCGCAGGGGCGAGCCTTCAGCCATCCAGATTTGCGCGTACTTCTCGGCCGATTTTTTTGGCCGCACATTCAGAATGATGCCGTTCAGGATCAGCCACCACAGCGGGCGCCAGATCTCGATCACGCGGCGGTCGGAAAGGAACTCCTTCAGATAAGGCCGCAACGCGCGTGCCGTCGGCGCGTCGGGTGTGCCGAGGTTGACCAGCAGCACGGCGGTTTGGGCGGCGGTGCCGTGGGTCCAGTTGGATTGGGACATGTTGAATCGGGGGTCAGGGATCGGGGATCGGGGGTCAGGGATCGAGGATCGGTGATCGGTGATCGGGGGTCAGGAATCGGGGATCGGGGATCAGACTTGATTTTCCGATTCCCTATCCCCTATTCCCGGAGGATCGGTTTGAATTTGATTTTCCGATTCCCTATCCCCGCCGCTAACGCAATTTCCCCTATCCCCTGCTTCTAATGCGACAACGCGCTCGACAACAACTTCGCCGTCACATCGACAATCGGAATAATGCGTTCATAGGCCATGCGCGTCGGGCCAATCACGCCGACGGTGCCGACGATGCGGCCATCGATCTCATACGGCGCAGTCACGACGCTGCATTCGTCGAGCGGCAGGAGGCCCGACTCGCCGCCGATGAAAATCTGCACGCCCTGGGCGCGGCCGCTGATATCGAGCAGTTGCAACAGCGCCGTCTTTTGTTCGAACAGATCGAACAAATCGCGCAGGCTTTTCATGTTCGACGACAGATCCTCGACGCGCAGCAGATTGTGCTCGCCGGACATCACGTAATCTTCGCCGGTCTCTAACATCGCCTGGCTGCCGGCCTCGAGCGCCGCCGTCAAAAGCTGAGTCAGGTCGTGGTGCAGCTGCTTCAATTCATCCTGTATCCGGTGTTTTATTTCTTTGAACGTGCAGCCGGCGTAATTCTGGTTGAACATGTTGGCCGCGCGCGTCAGCTCGGAACTGCTGTAAGTCTTGTCGGTGACGATGATGCGATTCTGCACGTCGCCGTCGGGTGCTACGACGATCAGCAGTATGCGTTTGTCCGACAGGCTCAGGAACTCGATGTGGCGAAACGCGGTGTTGCGCCGTTTCTGCGTCATCACCACGCCGGCAAAATGTGTGAGCCCCGATAATAACTGCGATGCCGAACTTACAAGCTTGTGCGGCTTGTCGGCGGGCAACTGGCCTTCGAGCTGAAAAATCTCGGCCTTGTCGAGCGGTTTCAGGGTCAGCAGGGTATCGACGAAGAAGCGGTAGCCGCGAGCGGTAGGGATGCGGCCGGCCGAGGTGTGCGGACTCGCGATCAAGCCCATTTCTTCGAGATCGGCCATCACGTTGCGTATGCTGGCCGGGCTCAGGTCGAGGCCTGAAAACTTCGATAACGCACGAGAACCGACCGGCTGGCCTTCGGCGATGTAGCGCTCGACCAGCGTCTTCAGCAGCACTTGCGCACGTTCATTCAGCATGCTGGCATTTTACACGTTCGGCGCAAGCGTTGCGCCGTTGACAGCTTTGTCTCGCAACAACCGTTATGGTTTAATCGGCGCATGAATACAACGCAGCGAACCGCGCAGCAAACGGCGACTTTTCAAACCGTTGCACTCATCGGCAAATACAAGAGCCCGGAGATTGCGGAATCGCTGCTGCAGCTCGCCGCTTTCCTGAAAGCGCGCGGCGTGACCGTGCTGCTCGACCGCCTGACATCGGCGCACGTCGGCGCTTGCGGTTACCCGGTGCTGCTGCTCGAAGAAATCGGCAGGGGCGCCGACCTCGCAATCGTGCTGGGCGGCGACGGCACCATGCTCAATATTGCGCGCACGCTGGCGCCTTACGAAGTGGCGCTGGTCGGCGTCAATCAAGGTCGGCTCGGTTTTCTGACCGATATTTCGATCGATACCATGTTTGAAACCATCGGCGCGATTCTCGACGGACAGTACGTCGCCGAGGACCGCATGCTGCTCGACGCCGAAGTGTTCAGCAGCGATCAAAGCGTGTTCAGCGTGCTCGCCTTCAACGACGTCGTTGTCAGCAAAGGCATGAAAAGCAGCATGATCGAGTTCGAGGTTCGCATCGACGGCTGCTTCCTGTACCGGCAACGTTCCGACGGTCTGATCATCGCCAGTCCGACCGGCTCGACCGCCTATGCATTATCGGCCGGCGGTCCGGTGCTGCATCCGGGACTGAATCTAATGGCGCTGGTGCCGATTTGCCCGCATACGTTTTCGACGCGCCCGATCGTTGTCAACAGCGGCTCGGTGATCGAAGTGCTGATGCGCGATTCAGCCGACGCGCGCGCGCATTTCGACAGCCACTCCAATTTCGACTTGCGCAAAGCCGATCGCGTCGTCATTCGACGTTATGCGAACAGCATACGATTGCTGCATCCGTTGGGCCATGACTACTACCATACGCTGCGCGAGAAGCTGCATTGGAGCGAAACGCTGTGAAGGATGGGGATGAAAGCGCGAAGGCCCGTGAGGTCGGCTTCTGTTCACCGTTTACCGTTCGTTCATCCTTCGCATAATGCTGCGCACGCTTTCCATCCGCGACTTCGTTATCGTTGCTTCGGCCGAACTCGAGTTTTCATCAGGCTTCACGGTTCTCACCGGGGAAACCGGCGCCGGCAAATCCGTACTCATCGATGCGCTGGCGTTGGCGCTCGGCGAGCGTGCTGACGGCGGCATCGTCCGCAGCGGATGCGATCGCGCCGAAATCTGCGCCGAGTTCGAAATCGACGAATGCGGCGCTATCTGGCGCTGGTTGTGCGACAACGATTTAACCGGCGACCCCGGCGTTTGTCTGATGCGCCGGGCGATCGATGCGCAGGGCCGCTCGCGCGGTTTCATCAACGGGCGCGCCTGCACGCTGGCGCAAATGCGCGAAGCCGGCGAGTTGCTCGTCGATATCCACGGTCAGCACGCGCATCAATCGCTGCTGAAGCCTGCTACGCAGCGGGAACTGCTCGACGGCTATGGCGGGCTCGGCAACCAGGTCCTTTTGGCCGCGGCCGCCTACCGCGATTGGTGTGCAGCGCGCGATGCACGGCGCGCGTTCGAGGCCGATGCCGCAACGCTCGCTGCTGAACGCGACGGCCTCGCCTGGCAAGCGCGGGAGCTTGCCGGATTGCAGCTCGTCGCCGGCGAATGGCAGGAGTTGAATTCGGAACACGCCCGGTTGGCCCACGCCGCGAGTCTGCTCGAAACGGCGCAGTTCGGCATCGACCTGCTATCGGAAACCGACGGCGCCTGCCTGACGCAGTTAAGCGCATTGTCCGGTCGGCTGACCAGCCAGCTCGACTACGACGCGGCGCTGAACGATTTGCTCGCGCTAATCGAACCGGCGCGCATTCAGTTACAGGAAGCGGTTTATTTCTTGCGCCATTACCAGCAGCGGCTCGACCTCGATCCCGAACGCCTGGCGCGCGCCGAACAGCGCGTCGCTGCCTTGCACAGCGCCGGCCGCAAATTCCGTGTCTCGCCCGAGGTGCTGCCAGAATTCGCGGAAAATCTCACGCGACGACTGGCAACGTTGACCGAAAACGCGGATGGCGCCGCGCTCGGCGCGCGTGAAGCCGAAGCTGAGCGCGTGTATGCCGACGCTGCGCGAAAGTTGAGTGTGGCGCGCCGCAAAGCCGCACGTGAACTGTCGGGAAAAGTGACGGCAGCAATGCGCGAACTGGCGATGGCCGGAGGTCGCTTCGACGTCGCGCTGACGCCGCTGGCAGAGCCTGGCGCGTATGGAAGCGAGCGCATCGAATTTCTGGTCGCTACGCAAACCGGCGGCGAACCCGCTGCGCTGGGCAAAATTGCATCGGGTGGAGAACTGTCGCGCATCAGCCTCGCTATTCAGACCGTGACCAGCCAGCTCGCGCACGTGCCCACGCTGATTTTCGACGAAGTCGATGCCGGAATTGGCGGCCGGGTCGCCGAGATGGTCGGCCGCATGCTGCACAAGCTTGGCCGCGAGCACCAGGCGATGTGCATCACGCATCTGCCGCAGGTCGCGGCGGCGGCTGATCGGCAGTGGCAGGTCGTCAAGACCAGCGGCAAGGGCGCCGCGTCGTGCCGCATCAGTTTGCTGGACGAGGCTGGACGCACCGAAGAGATCGCGCGCATGCTTGGCGGCGTCAAAATCACTGACACGACGCGCAGGCATGCCGAGGAAATGCTGAAAACGGGGAATAGGGGATAGGGAATCGTTAACGGCGGGAATAGGGGATCGGGAATCGGGATAGGAAAATTCAAAATCCAGACCCCGGGAAAATAGGAATTAGCGCCGATTCGCCATCATCTTGCCGATCCCCGATCAGGAACCGGTCTTGTTCGGGCACTGCGGCTTGATGCAGTCAGCGTAGATATAGAGCGAGTGCTCGTGAATTGCGAAGCCGCGGTCTTTCG
>JACMKV010000300.1 GCA_014379915.1 Burkholderiales bacterium | reverse complement strand
TTTGCGGTTGGAGACGGCGCACGATGTAACCAGCGCCGCACGCCCCCTCGCTTCGCTCTCCCCGGGCTCGCTTTTTTTCAAAGGGGGGATTCCGGAGATGAGACGGTGCTCGCGCTCGAAATGGGCGCCGACGCCGAAGATATGGCGCTGACCATACATCCGCATCCGACATTGTCGGAAACGATTTTTTTGCAGTTGAAATCGCGGACGGCAGCATTCCGACCTGATGCCGCGTAAGTAACGGATTTTCTGTTCAGGAGATTTCATGAAAAAAACTTTTCCCGCGCTGGTCGGGCTTTTGTTCGCCGCGGTTTCCCAAGCCGCCGATCTCGGCAGCTTCACCAATGCCGACATGGTAGCGGGCCTGAAAGATGCGCTCAGCCAGGGCTCTGCCGCGGCCGTGGCCAAGCTGGGTCGGGAAAACGGTTTTCTGGGCAATCCGAAGGTCAAGATTCCGCTGCCCGACGGCTTGAACAAGGCGGAGAAGGCGATGCGTACTTTCGGCATGGGCAAGCAGGCCGACGAGCTTGTCACGGCAATGAATCGTGCCGCCGAAGCCGCCGTTCCCGAGGCGAAAGCGCTGCTGATCGACTCGGTCAAGAAGATGAGCGTCAACGATGCGAAAAGTATATTGACCGGCGGCAACGATGCCGCTACCCAGTATTTCCGGAAAACCACCGAGACGCCGCTGACCGCGAAGTTTCTGCCTATCGTGTCGCAAGCGACGGGCAAGGTCGGACTGGCCGGGCAATACAACGAATTCGCCGCGAGCGGCGCGCGATTCGGCCTCGTCAAAGGCGAGGATGCCAAGCTCGAGAATTACGTTACCCGAAAGACGCTCGACGGCTTGTATCTGATGATGGCGGAGGAAGAAAAGGCGCTTCGCGCAAATCCTGCCGAAGCTGGCAGCGCGCTGGCCAAAAAACTATTCGACGCGTTGAAATAATCAGACGCGGTTTCGAGCGCATCGCCCGACTATCTATAGACGCCCTTATCGGACTAGCAGTGGCTTGCCAGCACTTTCTCGACGGACTGCCATAGCAAGCGCGCGCTGCGATCCCACGAGAACTGCTCTGTGCGTATCCGGCCTTTTGCGATAAGGGTTGCGCGTAGTTGCGGGTCTGATGCAAGCCGCTGCATGGCTGCGGCGATCGCTTCGACCGAATTCGGATCGACGAATATGGCCGCATCGCCGGCAATCTCCGGCATGGATGTAACGTTTGAGGTCACTACCGGCACGTCGCAGTTCATTGCTTCCAGGAGCGGTATACCGAATCCCTCGAAGTAGGGCACGTAGGTCATTGCCAGCGCCGATGCGAAAACGGAAAACAGTTCCTGCTGCGCCAGCCGCCCGGTAAAAATCACATCGATTTTGTGCTGTAGTCGGCCGAATCCGGCTTCCGAAGCGGCGTCACTCCAGTAATTCGCGCCGACGATCAGCAGCTTGAGCGCTGAGCCCGATGCGCTCTTGAAACGATCGAAAGCCTGCACCAGGCCGTTGATATTCTTGCGCGGATGCAGCGAACCGACAAAAACGAAGTAGTCGCAACCCTCCGTGTATTTGGCCTTCACTTCGCGTCGTGTCGTTTCGCTGACCGGCCGATAGCCTGTGTTGCAGCCGTTGTATACAACATCGATCTTTTCCGCGGGAATCCCATAGGTTTCGGCAATGTCGGCTTTCGAATAAGCCGAGACGGTGGCGATGCGCGCGGCTTTGCGTGCGTATCGCGGAAACATGCTGTTGTAATAATGGCGGCTGAGAAAAGGCAGATCAGCAGGCCGATGAGCGAAATTGATGTCGTGAATGACTGCGAGCGCAGGTACCTGGCTGTGAATCGGCAACGCGCCATCGGGGCTGATCAGCAGATCGGGCCTGGCGCGCCACAGGAATGCGTACAGGGAAACGTCGAACCAGAACCGCGTCAACAGCGGACGCCCGGCGCGCGGCGGCAGCACGACGTGGCGCACGTTATCGGAAAAAACAAATTCGTCAGCGGCGGGGCGATCGAACACGAAAGTGAAAAGGTGTTCAGGATGGGCTGCGGTGATGCGCCGCAAGGTTTCATAGGAAAACCAGCCGATTCCATCGAGCCTGTCCTTCATCATAAGCCGGGTGTTGACAACGATATGCATAGGCCAGGTGCGCTGAGCTTGTCGTAAAGAAGCAGCGAAATAGATCGAAAGGGGCGAAATAAGACGCCGAACAGTGCGAAACCAGGTGCGAAACCAGGCGAAGGCGCGGGTGAATGATACACTGAAGTGCTCATCGCTCCGGGACGGCTGTTGCTGATACAGCGCATTGAAGCGAGCGCCAACCTGCCGCTCGGTTGCTTTTGCTTCTAAGCATGCTGGCCGCTCGTGAC
>JACMKV010000299.1 GCA_014379915.1 Burkholderiales bacterium | reverse complement strand
TAGCACTTGCGCCAAAGCTTCCGGCGCGATCGCGACCAGTAAACCGCTTCGCCGGTTTCGACGGTGCGCTTCAGCGCATCGCGTTTCATCCATGCCAGCATCAGCACCTTGTTGCTGCCGGCTTCCTGCGCGATCGCCGGAACCAGGCCGTTTTGCGTCCAGTTAACCTTGCCCAGCCAGTTTTCGTTCATGTGAAGAGAATCGCACCTGATTGTGGAAAGCAAAAGTGCCCTGAGTTGCTAATTGGCTCCAGAAAAGATGCCGAGAATCGCCGCCATACCGCGTTGCGAATTACGTTCGATGAGCTCGCCAGGTGTCCAACCTGGCTGTGGTTCGCGCCTTGTCTGGCGCCGATTTCGACACTTTTCATTGCCAATCTCAAAGGTCGTCCTGATTATTTCGCGAACTAGCAACTCAGGACACTAGCGCCGGCGCCTTGCGGACTTCGACGCCGTGGCCGGCAAGATAGCGCTTGGCATCGCCGACCGTATATTCGCCGTAATGAAAAATGCTGGCGGCGAGCACGGCATCGGCGCGGCCTGCCGTCAGGCCTTGGCGCAAATCATCGAGGCTGCCGGCGCCGCCGCTGGCGATGATTGGAATGTCCAGCGCATCGGAAAAAGCCCGGGTCAGCGCGATATCGAAACCATCGCGCGTGCCATCGCGGTCCATGCTCGTCAGCAGGATTTCGCCGGCCCCGGCAGTCTGCATACGCCGCCCCCATTCCACCGCATCAAACCCGGTCGCGCGCCGGCCGCCATGTGTATAAACCTGCCAGCCGCCGCCGGCGTGCCGCTTGGCATCGATGGCGACGACGATGCATTGCGAGCCGAAGCGCGATGCCGCATCGGCAACCAGTTGCGGGTTGTGTACCGCGGCGGTATTGATGCTGACCTTGTCGGCGCCGGCGTTCAGCAGGCTCCGTACATCCGAAATGCTGCGTACACCGCCGCCGACGGTCAGCGGAATGAAAACCTGGGCTGCGACGCGTTCGATGATATCGAGCAACAGGCCGCGTTCGTCTGAACTCGCCGTGATATCGAGGAAAGTCAGCTCATCGGCGCCCTGCTCATCGTAACGGCGCGCGACTTCGACCGGATCGCCGGCATCCTTCAGCCCAAGGAATTTGATGCCCTTGACCACGCGGCCGCAATTTACGTCGAGACAGGGGATGATGCGTTTGGCTAGCATCAGGATTTAGGGGTCAGGATGCGGGGTCAGGATGCAGGGGTCAGGGTTAGGGATAAGGAGCCAGTCAAGGCGCTCTAATGATTCCCTGACCCCTGTTTCTGCAACTCATCCGCCAGCCTCTGCGCGGCCGCGAAATCCAAGGTCCCTTGATAGATCGCGCGGCCGGCGATGGCGGCGGTAATGCCTTCGGTCGACACCGCGCACAAGCGCTTGACGTCTTCGAGACCGGAAATGCCGCCGCTGGCAATGACTGGCACGACCAACGCGCGCGCAAGCGCGACCGTTGCCTCGATGTTCAAGCCCGACAGCATGCCGTCGCGGCCGATATCGGTGTGGATTATCGCCTCGACGCCGTAATCCTGAAAGCGCGTGGCGAGATCGACGACATCGTGGCCTGTCATTTTGGACCAGCCGTCTACCGCGACCTTGCCTTCCCGTGCGTCGAGCCCGACCATGATGTGGCCGGGAAACGCATAGCAGGCGTCGTGCAGGAAGCCGGGCGTCTTGACCGCGGCGGTGCCGATGATGATGTAGCTGACGCCGTCATCGAGATAGCGCTCTATGGTATCGAGGTCGCGAATACCGCCGCCGAGCTGTACCGGAATCTGGTCGCCGACCGCCGCGATCACGGCTTTTATGGCGGATTCGTTTTTAGGCTTGCCGGCAAAAGCGCCGTTCAAGTCGACCAGATGCAAACGGCGCGCGCCCTGCTTGATCCAATGCTCGGCCATGGCCGCCGGATCCTCGGAAAATACCGTGGCGTTTTCCATCGCGCCCTGCTCCAGACGGACGCAATGGCCGTCTTTCAGATCGATCGCAGGAATGATCAGCACGTTGTCGTCGAACTTAACAGGCTGTTGAAAAACGTAGCGAGCGCAGCCAAGACGAGGTGCTGCGGGCCGAAAAAAGCGGAATGTATAGGGGAATACATGAGCATTTTGAGGCCCTGAGCAACGAAGTATTGGCAAGCGCAGTAGTTTTTCAACAGCCTGTTAAACCAGCCGGGCAGCTTCATGCAGCTTGATGGTCGTGAGTAACGACGGCGGCAGCAAGTGGAAGGCAATCGAACAATCGACTGACGATATCGCCAAAGGCTACACTCGCCATTGCGTGAAGTTGCTCAGCAAAGTCAATCCCGCGGTCTGGCTTTTTTCCGGGTGAAACTGCACAGCGAAGATATTATCCCTCGACACCGCACAGGTAAATCGGAACGCATAGTCAGTGGTCGCACACGGCAGTTTCGCATCGCCAGTCTCGACGTAATAACTATGCACGAAGTAAAAGCGCGCGCTCTGCGGAATGCCATGCCATAACGGATGAACGCTTTGCTCGACCTCATTCCAGCCCATGTGCGGCACTTTCAGCCGGCCGCCCTGTGCGTCGAGCATGCCGTCACGCGGGAAGCGCTTGACCTTGCCAGGCATCAATCCGAGCCCCCGCGTGTCGCCCTCTTCGCTGTGTTCGAACAGCATTTGCAGACCGATGCACAGGCCGAGAAACGGCTTGTTTCGCGCGGCGTCTGCGACCGCTTCGCGCAGACCGCTGGTTTCGAGTTCGCGCATGCAATCCGGCATCGCGCCCTGTCCGGGAAAAACGACGCGCTCGGCGTCGCGTATCGTTTGCGGATCGTTGGTGACGACGATGGATGCATGTGGCGCGACGTGTTGCAAGGCTTTGGCCACCGAGCGCAGATTGCCCATACCGTAATCGACGACTGCGATCATTTGCGGAGCTTCTACCAGGCGGTTGAAAAACGTAGCGAGCGCAGCCAAGACGAGGCG
>JACMKV010000298.1 GCA_014379915.1 Burkholderiales bacterium | reverse complement strand
GCAATGCTGAGCCTGACCGAAACCGATTACGCGTGGGTGACGCGCGAGATCAAGACGATCGCCGATCGGTATGCACAGGGGCGCATCGTTTCGGTACTCGAAGGCGGCTATGCCCTAAGCGCGCTGGGCCGCAGCGTGGCGACGCATCTGAAAGTGTTAGCGGATTTATAGATCGTCGCGAGTGCCGCCCATCAACGCTCGAGAAGCAGCGCTGCCGCAACCTTGCGGCCTTCCTCGACCAGAACGTTGTACGTGCGGCATGCCGCACGCGTATCCATCACTTCCATTCCGACATTGGCCTGAACCAGACTGGCCGACAGGCGAGGATGCGGGAAGCGCAACCGGTCGCCGGTGCCGAGCAGCAGAATTTCGGGCTGCAGGCTCAACAGAAAGTCGAAATCACGCGCCGACAAGCTTTCGAAAGAATCGAGACCCCAATCGGCGATCAGACGTTCGGGCAGCACGATCAGGCTGCGCTCAAAACGTTGACCGTTGACCAGCACGAAGCCTTCACCGTAGCCGGTGCAGAAGTTTTTGCCCTCGCGCTGACTTAAATCGAGTTTCAAACCGGATTTCAGATTTTCAACGACGCGGCTTCCGCGGGGCGCAGCGCAACGCTTTCATTCGGCTTATCTGGCGGAGAAGAAGTGGAACGCGTTTTTGCCGGCGCGCTTCGCTTTGTACATTGCTTCATCGGCGTGGTCTATAAGCGTGGTAACGTCTTCTCCGTCCGCGGGAAAGACGCTGATGCCCAGACTGCCGGAAATATTGAGGGTCCGGCAATCGGCTTCGAACGGTTGTTTCAGCGCTAGCAGGATTTTCTTTGCGATCGGGATCGCATCCTGGTAAGAATTGAGCCCGTAGAGGGAAATCACGAATTCATCACCGCCCAGACGGGAAACCGTATCGCCCTTACGCACACACGCGGTCAGTCGTTTGGCGACCTCGGTCAACAGCAGATCGCCGCATTGATGACCAAACCGGTCGTTGACCACTTTGAATTTGTCAAGGTCGAGGAAACACACGGCGACCTGGACGCCCTCCCGCCTGGCGAGCGCGAATTGCTGCTGCAGTAGATCGACCAGAAGCCGCCGGTTCGGCAATTCCGTCAGAGGATCGCGCGTAGCCAAATCGCGCACACACGCTTCGGCACGGGTGCGCGCCTCGACTTCGACTTCGAGCGCGCGATTAGTCGCGGCGAGGCTCGCGGTGCGCTCGGCAATTTTCAGTTCGAGTTCGTCGTTGGCTTGCTTGAGCTGCTGGTGCGCGATGTCGCGCTCGACGACGACCGAAGTCAGTTCGCGCATGCGCTTGCGCAACTCCAATTCGGCCACAACCGCTCTCGATAACGCGTGCAGCGCGGCGCGTTGCGCCGTCGTAAGCCGGCGAGGTATGTAGTCGATTGCGCACAGCGTGCCGAGCACGCAACCATTGGGCGCGACCAATGGCGCGCCGGCGTAAAAGCGGATGTTCGGCGCGCCGGTCACCAGCGGATTGGTTGCAAAGCGCGCGTCGTCGAGTGCGTCCGGCACTTCGAGCAAGTCGGATTGCGATAGCGCGTGCGCACAGAAAGCGATTTCCCGGGGCATTTCCGTGGTGTTCAGGCCGACCCGTGATTTGAGCCACTGACGGATTTCGTCGATCAGGCTGATCAGCGCAATCGGTGTATTGCAGATGCGCGAGGCGACTTGGGTGAGCTCGTCGAACACGGATTCCGGCCCGGTATCGAGAACGCGGTATCCGCGCAGCGTTTGCAGGCGCTCGACTTCGTTTGCGGGGATGGGCGGCTGACAGGAACCCAAGTTTCGACTCCAGCAAATCTTTTAATTGACTTCGACAAACCCTTGAACGATTGCACCAGTAGCCGGGAACGCTGTCAAGCTTGCCGGCCTGAAAAATCGCATAGATATCTGCGGAGGCTTTCGCAACGACACACGCCATGCGCCTTTATCCAGTTCGCGCCGGCAAATTCCGTTAAAATCACCCGGTTTCCCAAATCCCCCGGCTATGCCAGATTTCTCTCGCATCAAGCGACTTCCTCCGTACGTCTTCAACATCACGGGCGATCTGAAAGCAGCAGCGCGCAAGCGTGGCGAAGATATCATCGACTTCGGCATGGGCAACCCCGATGGCGCGACGCCGAAGCACATCGTCGACAAGCTGATCGAGGCCGTGCAGCGGCCGGATACGCATCGCTATTCGGTATCCAAAGGGATCTTGCGCCTGCGCAAGGCTATCTGTCTCTGGTACAAGACGCGCTACGGCGTCGAGTTCGATCCTGACCGCGAAGCGATCGTGACCATCGGCTCCAAGGAAGGCATTGCCCATCTGGCGCTCGCCACGCTGGATGCCGGCGACATCGTGCTGGTGCCGAATCCAAGCTATCCGATCCACATCTACGGCCCGGTCATTGCGGGCGCCGATATTCGCCACGTGCGGATGACGCCCGGCGTGAATTTTTTTGACGAGCTAGAAAAAGCGATTCGCGATTCGTATCCGAAGCCGAAGATGCTGATCCTGAATTTTCCGAGCAACCCGACCGCGCAATGCGTCGATCTGGCTTTTTTCGAGCGCATCGTAGCGCTCGCCCGCGAACACCATATTTATGTTGCGCACGATCTCGCTTATGCCGACATCGTGTTCGACGACTACACGGCGCCTTCGATCATGCAGATCGAAGGCGCGCGCGAGATCGCGGTCGAATTTTTCACGCTGTCGAAAAGCTACAACATGCCGGGCTGGCGCGTCGGTTTCATGGTCGGCAACACCGATCTGATCGCGGCGCTTTCACGCATGAAAAGCTATCACGACTACGGCACGTTCGCGCCGATCCAGATCGCTTCCATCCTCGCGCTCGAAGGTCCGCAGGACAGCGTCGAGCAGATCCGCTTGACCTACCAAAAGCGGCGCGATGTGTTGTGCAAAGGACTGCACGCGATCAACTGGATGGCCGAAATTCCGCGCGCGACGATGTTCGTATGGGCGCTAATTCCCGAACCGTATCGCTCGCTCGGCTCGCTGGAGTTTTCGAAGAAGCTGCTGGTCGACGCCAAAGTCGCGGTATCGCCAGGCGTCGGATTCGGCGAATACGGCGACGATCACGTGCGCTTTTCCTTGATCGAGAACGAGGCGAGAACGCGCCAGGCTTTGCGCGGCATCAAGGACATGTTCCGCAAAGACGGTTTGCTGTGATCGGCAGGGATCAATCAGCAGGGAGGTTGACGCGCTGTTCGCTCGCCGCATTATTTCTGCCTTCAGTTTCAACCGTTCCCAACATCAGTATGAACCGTGTGAAAAAATGAAGCCGATCAACGTCGGCCTGCTCGGCATCGGCACAGTGGGTGGCGGTACTTTTGCGGTATTGCGCCGCAACCGCGAAGAGATCGCGCGCCGCGCCGGCCGCGACATTACGCTGAAAATGATTGCCGACAAGGATGTCGAAAAAGCCAGGAAGCTCGCCGGCGATTCGGCAATAGTAACGGCGGACGCGTTCGAACTCGTCGATCATCCCGAGATCGACATTGTGGTCGAACTGATCGGCGGCACCGGCATCGCCAGGCAACTGGTGCTGCGTGCAATCGAAAATCGCAAGTACGTGATCACGGCGAACAAGGCGCTGCTCGCCCAGCACGGCAACGAGATTTTTGCCGCCGCCCAGAAGAATGGCGTGATGGTCGCATTCGAGGCGGCGGTGGCCGGCGGCATTCCCATCATCAAGGCGCTGCGCGAAGGGCTGACGGCGAATCGCATCGAATGGATCGCCGGCATCATCAACGGCACCAGCAATTTCATTTTGTCGGACATGCGCGAGCGCGGCACGAGCTTCGATGCAGCGCTGAAGGACGCGCAGCGCCTCG
>JACMKV010000297.1 GCA_014379915.1 Burkholderiales bacterium | reverse complement strand
TCGGCGCCATGTGACCGGCATCGACCCAATGCAGCGCTGCACGCGCGAGGTTTTGCGCCAATAGCGTCGCGACACGCCGGCTCGAGGCCGGGCTATGACGTCCTGCGATCAGGCAAACCGGTATCTCGATCCGCGCATAATCGGCAAGCGCTGCAGGTTCGTTGAAGAGCGCCGAGAAATCGCGCAGCGCCTTGACTGCCTGGCGCGCGAACAGGCATTGCAGGTGCGTCGGCAACGCGGCATAGGCGCCGCGTCCGGCCCAGTAATCGAGGAAAATTTCGACCGCGCGCGCTCTTGCACCTTGTTTGAGATGAAGCGCCATCCGCGCGGCGATTTCTGCTACTTCGTTCATCGCGTCATCACCCGCGGGCAGAATATGAAAAGCCGTCGGCTCGAACAACGCCACGCGCGTTACTCGGTGCGGCAGCATGCGCGCAAGGCGCAGCGCAACGGCGCCGCCAAAGGAATGGCCGACGAGTTCAAGCGCGGGCAAGGCGCCGAAAATCCCGCGCAGCACGGTTTTTACGCGCCGCGCTTCGTCGTGCAGGCTCGGGTAGCCCGAGTCGAGGTGCGGCGCATTGCCGTATCCGAAAAGATCGATGGCAATGACCCGACGTGTCGGCGCGAGTTGCTGCGCGAGCTTGCGCCATTGGCCTTTGTGCGACATCGAGCTGTGCAGCAGCACCACCGGAACGCCGTGGCCAAACACGCTAAAGTCGGCAGCAGCTTCCTTCAAACAACGCGGGATTTCGATCACGTCACTCATCGCCGTGGCTCCACGCAAGACGCGAAATCGCCAGCATCCGCGCTGCTGCGGCCTCGAACTCGATCGCCTCCCAAGCGACATCGTCCGCAGCGTCATCGTTGAATTCGACACCGCCGAGCCACGCAGTCGTGCAACCCGCAAGTTCGATCGCATCCTTTGCAAGCAGTGTTTCCATTTTGTATCCCTTTAAACCCAGGGCGAAATCGCTCGCGTTAAACTGCTCGATATAGGTTTCGTTCTGCTCAATTCCCTGGTTCACGAATTGATCGGGGAAGTAAGCAACGCTGGTCATCGCACGGTATCAACCGAGCTTTCGGCCGTCGCGGCCGCCGAGACCGAGGTCACCACGATGCCGCGATAAATAACGCCGAACAGCACAGCCGCCGATCACTGTTTTCTGCATCGACTCCTTCGCGCCTTTTTTCATTGCCGTCTCCATTCAAAGTTAGTTCGCCCCGACATTGCTCATGGCGGACCCGGTGGCGAGTACCGGATTCGCTCTTTCGACTTCTTCAGCCGACTCGATCGTGCGCAATGCATAGGTGAAGCCGCACGAAAGTAGATGCGCACCCCAGGCCGGCATCGCCGATGACTGCGCGATCAGCGCCGCGGCGGCGAGGTTGAGTAAGGGTTTGGTTTTCGTACTGCGCATGGCTTTTTGTTTCGTGCTGTTTAGTCTGCAAGCTACACAGCAACCGCGATGCCACTTGCATATACATCAGAGGGATCAAGGAGATAGCTTGAAAACAGCAAACCACGTGCAGGCGGGGATGTTGTGGGGCCACAACATCGTGAGTCGCCGAGATGGGCAAGCTATTGAAGATTAGAGAGTTTTGCTTGTTGTGCGAGAACAACGAGAGTGCAGCGGGGAGTAGAGAGCCGGTGATAGGCACAAGAACGGTGCCCATCCTATAAAATCCCGGGATCGTCTAGCAGGTATAGGATGGGATCCGTTTTCGAGCCCATCGTTTTCCGTCGTCAACACTCAATGCCGCACTATCGCCGCATCTACCTCTCCGGCGCGTGCTGCTTCATCACGCAGGTCACATACCAGCGACGCCCGCTTTTTTCATAGCGAAGAAAACGTCCAGCATTTGCGCGAGGCAATTGCAAAAACGGGCGGTTCCCATCGAATTCGATGCCATTCATCATTCGGGATCCTGAGCCAGCCCCAAATCTGCCATCAAGCTTTTAGCCAGCGTACGCACTTCAGGCGCAGAGTCATTCAGCGCCGCCTCGATCGAAGGTTTCGCAACCGCCGGCTCGGCGCGCTCGGCGAGCAGCGCCAGCGCCCGTCCGCGTACGGCGGCGTCGGTATCCAGACGGATGAGCTGATTTACCGCGTCCAACGGAATGCTGTCGTTGGAATCCTTCATCAGATCGAGTGCCGCGATGCGCACGTCGGGCTTTTCATCGGCTAACGCGCCTTCGAGCATGGCGAGCGATTCGGTCGATTGCGCGCCATAGCTGTAATCCTCGAGCGCATCGATCCTGGCTTCTGGTTGCGGCGACTGCGATGCCGCGGCCGCGAGTTGTTCCAAGGGGGGATTGTCCCAGTCGGGCGCGGCATCGCTGCGAATCTCGATCGGCCTGGCTGCCGATGCATCTGTTCCCGAAGGCGAAAGTACGACGAGCTTGATCGCGAGCGCCGATGGCTTCGTTATGCGCTCACCTCGGGGCGATCTTTTGGCTGTGTAACTGATCGTATACGACATCTCGCGGAGTATTTCCTGCAAGCCTTGATGCAGCAACGCGTCTTTCAGGGTAACCGTCACCGGACGCTGCGCCTCGGCTGCGCCGATTTGAACCGTAAGCGATACTTCGCGAGCGAGTGCTGCCAGCACGTCCTTGAGCGGCGCGCGTTCGATCTTCGCGTTGATGAGCCCGGCCTCGACGGATAGCAAGATCGGGCTTGGCGATGCGGCCGTGGTCGCCGCCGCCGCTTGCGTGGCAGCGAGGCAGCAGCTTGCTGCGGTCAGTAACGCGATTAGTTCGTGTCGTAGAGTATTCATGAGTGTCGTCCTGCTAATGTCCGGCGCCGTAAATACATGATGGAAAGAAAAAGCTGTCATTCCCGCGCAGGCCGGAATCCAATTCTTTACTTTCAGAAACTTGGATTCCCGGCTGCGCGGGAATGAAGGCATCATTAAGAAATGATGGGCGGGAAATCGGCGCCCATCTCAAGCCGCCTCAATAGCTGTAGCCGCCGTCGTAACTGCCGCTCGAATAAGCGGGCGACTGTTGCGCGCTTGGCGCAACGCCCGCTCCTATCGGCACCACGTGCCCGTTATCGACATTGTCGCCGTTGCGGTCGCCGGCCTTCTGATCGGCGATGAACAAATAAAGCGGTTCTCCGTGGTAAACGGCTTGCTGGCTGCCGTCATCACGCACGATGGTCTGGATGCCGTCGCCCCCGATATCGGCGGGTTTGACCGGCGGCCAGATCGTCGCGCACGCGGCTTCGCACTGGCTTTGCCCGTCGCTGTCGCGATCGAAGGTGTAGACGGTCATTCCTGATTGCGTGCTCAGCACTGTGGGTTCAGCTGCGACGAGGCCGGTGAAGGTGATCAGCGAGACTGCGGAAACGATAACGCGTAGTTTCATGATGCTTTCCTCGAAGTTAAGGTGTATGGATAGAGCGTTGTTCAGCCCATCGATCTGATCGAAAGTGATGGGCACAAATGCGGACCCCATCCGATGTTGCTACTGCCGTCCCGCGAGCGATCAATATTCGTCTCCCTCACCGGCACCGCCTCGAACACACCAGGTCAGATTCACGGGGCTATTTATGTTGGAGTTCAGCACAAAGCCACCGTTGTCGAACAGTACGGTACGCGCAAGCGTTGGCGACTCCTTTACCGTCGTCGCGGTCCAATAAGCGTTGCTGGCGCTTACATTGCTGAACGGATGGTCGGCGGGAAGCGTCACGCCGTTCCGGACGGTCGGGTCAACAAGGCTGTTCAACTCGTGGACCGAGGGCAGGCGCCAGCCTTTGCGGGCCCCGGTTCTGGCAACAAGGCAGGTGTTTTTTGCACTGCCCCTTGTCAACACTGTCGCGCCTGAGCTTGGGAACTTCTCCCACACGAGCTGCGTTTCCTTATCGAGCACTGCCTCACCGCCAAGCACGATCTGAAAGCGCTCGCTCGCGCTATCGATCTTCCTGTCCCAACTCCGCAGATCGATCGCCTGCGCGGTGGTCGTCGCCAGCGCCAGGGCGGTCAAGGCAACCGCCTTGCGGATCGATCGTTTCTCGTTCATCGCCGGTTTGCTGTTGCCATCGGTATTCAGCCGGCCGCTGAGTAAGGCATGCCAGCCCGTCGCAAGCCGCCCGTCCGCCGATTTTTCCCATTTACAAAAAAGTTGTTTCGCGTTCATCGCCGTCGCCCAAGGTAAAGTTGGCTTTCATTTCAGAGCCGGTTTCATTTCTCCTT
>JACMKV010000296.1 GCA_014379915.1 Burkholderiales bacterium | reverse complement strand
TTTTTCGGTCCGAGATGCATAGTCAGCGGGCGCTCGACTGACTGCACGTTCGGCTCGGTTTCGGCCAATGCGCGAATGCTGCGCACGGCGCCGGTATCAGCGCTCTCGCCGATAATCAGGCCGCGGCTTTCGTAAACCAGGAACACCGCGACCAGCGCCAGGATCACGCCAATCGTAACCGAGGCGATGCCGTCGAGATACGGGTTTCCGTAAAGGTGTCCGAAATAAATGCCGAGAAAGGCAACGACAATACCGACGAGGGCGGCAAAATCCTCGGCGAGTATGGTGAAAACGGCCGGATCCTTGCTGCCGCGTAAAGCGTGCCAAAAACTTTCTTCCCCCGCTGCCGCCAGCAGCGCCTTTAGCGCGAGATAGCTTGCCGCACCTTCAAGCACAAACGCGATCGCCAGCACCACATAATTCCACATCGGATCGCCGAGCTCGCTCGGGTGGCGCAAATGACTGATGCCTTCGTAAATCGAAATCCCGCCGCCGAGGCTGAACAAAACCACGGCGACGATCAGCGCCCAGAAATAAAGCTCCTTGCCGTAACCGTATGGATGTTTGTCGTCCGCGGGCTTTTTACTTCTGTGGATGCCGAGCAGGATCAGCGATTGATTGCCGGTATCGACCAGCGAATGCACGCCTTCGGAAATCATCGCCGAACTGCCGGTGAAAAAAGCCGCGGTGAATTTGGCAACAGCGATCAGCAGATTTGCAGCAATTGCACCATATACCGCAATGGGTTTTTCGGACGAGGCCATTTGTTTTTTGCTTGTGTTAAAGGAAGTCGGGAAATTGCAGGAGTCGCTAGTAGCGAAGATCAGGATAACAGGTCGAGCAGGCGCGCAACCGGCGCCGGAATCGCCGCCAGGCGCGCGGCCGGCGCGCTCAACCATTGCTGATCAGGCTCGGCGGCGCGAGCTATCCAGCTGCTGACCCTGAACCGCAGCGGCGTGATACGCAATTGGAAATGCGTGAAGCCGTACGCGATATCGGGCAACGCAGGCAGCGCTTCGAGCTGAGCCGCGAAACGTTGCTCGCAGCGCTCCCGCGCAGCGTCAGCGTCGTCGATCAGCAGCATTTCAGGAAAACTCCATAAGCCGCCCCAGATTCCAATCGGCGGGCGCCTTTCCAGCAAAAGCTGATCGCCGCGCGACAGGATGATCATCGCGGTCTGCCGTTGCGGCAGCTGTTTTTTCGGCTTCGCGCCGGGGAGTTCAGCTGATCTGCCTTGGCGCCGGGCAATGCAGTCTTTATGGAGCGGGCACACGCAGCAAGCTGGCCGCGTTCGCGTGCAAACCGTCGCTCCCAAGTCCATCAATCCCTGGGTATAGCGTTCGATGTCGCGTTCGGGCAACAAGTTTTCGGCGGCCTGCCATAGCGCCACCTGGATGTTCTTGTCTCTCGGATAACCGGCGATGCCGCGATAGCGCGCCAGTACGCGCTTTACGTTGCCGTCCAGGATCGGGTGCCGCTGACCATAACTGAATGCGCAAATCGCCGCCGCGGTCGAGCGGCCAATACCCGGGAGTTGCGCGACGATATCGAATTCGCGCGGAAAAATGCCGCCGTGCTGTTCGACGATAGCTTGCGCCGCACGGTGCAGATTGCGCGCCCGCGCGTAGTAGCCGAGACCGGCCCACAAAGCGAGCGCGTCGTCGAGCGGCGCCGCGGCCAGGCTTGCAACATCCGGGAAGCGTTCAATGAAGCGCCGGTAATACGGGCTGACAGCCGCGACCCGGGTTTGCTGCAGCATGATTTCCGACAGCCAGATCGCATACGGATCGCGCCCGCGTTCCGGTCGCTGCCACGGCAGGTCGTGGCGGCCAAAGTCGCGCTGCCAATCGATGATGCGTTCGCCGAAACTCGACAAAACGCTGTCCTCGCCAAACCCGATCAAAAATCTTACTTGCCGAACAAACCCTTCAACCCCCCGGGCAATTTGTCGCCGAGCTTTTCCTGTAGCTTCTCGGTCGCCTTGGCCTTCAGTTCTTCCTTTTTCTCGTCGATTTTCTGTTTGGCCGCTTCGTTGGCGAGGTTCGAAAGATCGAGTTTGTACTGCGGTTGCTCGAAAGAGCCGGTGATGCGTACCGGCACTGTAATGCCTTTCAGCTGATCGATCCCGGCGCCGCCCTGACCCTTGCTGGTCGCGACGACGGTAGCTTTGGCCAGGTAGTTCAACGTCTGCTCGGGAATGTTGATGTCGCCAGCGCCTCCCAACCGCAGCAGCGGCGATTGCGCCGACAGGTCTTCGTTGTGCGCGATGCCATTCTTGATGACGAAAGCAGCGTGCAGCTCGGAAAAATCAGTCTTCTGCGGTTCGCTAGCCGCAGCCGGCGCCGCAGCGCCCCTGAGCGTCGCGATCGTCGCTTTCGCCTCGCGCAGCCTGGCGGCGATATTGATGCCCTTGATCGCGCCGTTAACGAGATCGGCCGCCATCGTGCCATTCAGGTTTCGCTTCATGGCGTCGACTGTCGTGCCTTGTGCGGTAATGTCGAGCGCAACGTTACCGTTGCCTTCGAGGCTATCGGCGCCGTTTAGATCGCGCAGCAGCGGGCCGATCGCAACGCCGGTCAGCTTTTGCTTCAGGCCGATCTGCGGCGCACTGGTGGCGGCATTGAGCGCCACGCTGCCGTTTAACGAGCCCTGATACAGATTCGCAGATAACGGGCTGATGTTGACGTTGCCATCTTTGGCCTTGAGATCGAGCTTGATGTTGCTCGATTTGATATTCGAGAACGTAAGCGCGCCGATGCGCAGGCTGCCGCTGGCATTCAAATCCTTCAGTGCGGAGAAATCCAGCGGCTCGGTAGCCTTCGCAGCCGTGGTTTCGCCAGCGGGCGCAGGCTTGCCCGGCGCGGCAGCTTTGCCGCCCGGCTTAGCGCTGGC
>JACMKV010000295.1 GCA_014379915.1 Burkholderiales bacterium | reverse complement strand
CGGTTTTGCGTATCGAAACCAACCAGCCGGCGTTCGATCGACTGGTGAATGACTGGCTGCCTTATCAGCTGCTGTGTTCCCGCTTGTGGGGGCGCACGGGACCGAGCCAGCGCAGCGGCGCTTATGGGTTCCGCGATCAATTGCAGGACGTGCTGCCGCTGACGTTGCTGAAGCCCGAGTGGGTGCGCAGCCAGATCGTCCTGCACGCCGCGCAGCAGTTTATCGCAGGCGATTGCGTCAAGTGGTGGCACCCGTCGTGGGAAGGCAAGACCGGCATCGCGGTGCGCACGCGCGCATCCGATCCGCATCTGTGGTTGCCCTATGTGGTGAACCGTTATGTGGAAGCCACCGGCGACACCGGTGTTCTCGCAGAACAGGTGGCGTTCCTCGAAGGCCGGCCGGTGCCCAAAGGTCACGAAGGCTTCTTGTTTGCGGCCAGGCCGTCGCGCGACACCGGTTCGGTTTACGAGCATTGCCGGCGAGCGATCGAGTACACGTTGGCGCGGCGCGGCGCGCACGGCTTGCCGCTGCTCGGCTCCGGCGACTGGAACGATGCGCTCGATGTTCCGGGAATCAAGGGCAAGGGCGAAAGCGTCTGGCTGGGGTTTTTCCTGCACGATGTGCTGACGAAGTTTGCCAGCGTCGCCGAACGCTGCGAAGGAGTTGAGGCCGGCAGCCATTATCTGAAAGAAGCAAAAGATCTGTCCGCGGCGCTGGAAGGGATGTGGCGCGACGACTTTTATCTGCGCGCGATAACCGATGGCGGCGAGGAATTCAGTCTGTGCAGCGCGCTGATGAGCGCGTGGCCGCTGCTGTCCGGCGCGGTCGATGCCAAACGCGGGCAAATGGCCCTGGAAACCGGCCTGAAGCGCCTGGAAAAAACCGACCGCGTGCTGTTGCTGACGCCGCCGTTTACTGAAGACTCACTGCCCTACCCCGGACGAATCGCCGAATATCCGCCCGGCGTGCGCGAAAACGGCGGCCAGTATTCGCACGGGGTTTCCTGGCTGGTCGATGCGCTGCTCTGTTGCGCCGAGCAGGCCGCGTCGCTCGACGTTGCTGAAAGTTGGCGAGCCCGTGCCTGGGATCTATGGATGAAGATTTCGCCGCTCAGCAAAAGTGGTCGAGCCGACATCTACGGATTGCCGCCGC
Source organism: Burkholderiales bacterium (assembly GCA_014379915.1). Lineage (GTDB taxonomy): Bacteria > Pseudomonadota > Gammaproteobacteria > Burkholderiales > JACMKV01 > JACMKV01. The sequence continues at coordinate 820 of JACMKV010000295.1, read as the reverse complement.
ATCAGCAGCCGGCGGATATTTACGACGGGCCTGGCTTTGAGGGGCGCGGCGGCTGGAGTTGGTACACCGGTGCGGCTGCGCGGATGCTATCCGCCGCTTACGCCTTGCTCGGGGTGCGCATCGAGAATGGCGAACTCGAGCTTCCCGCAGACCTGCGCGCGCGTAAGGGCCATTTGCAAATCAGGCGCGTCTATTATCGCGGGCGACAACTCGCGCTGGACGGGTCGCGCAAAGCAAACGACGACACTCAATCTTGACCAATGGAGGGCACTCGAAAAATGGGGTTTGAACTGATCTCGCTGAAAATGCGACCGCTTGCAATTTACTGGATGAGCCTTGTTGTCGGCTGCATGATTTCCGCGCCTGCCTTCGCTTTTGGACTCGAAGACGTCACCGCCATGGCTCGCGCCCTCGCGGAAAAGCATTTTGAAACGCCGCGCCAGAATCTGCCTCCCGAACTCAGGGACATTACGTACGACCAGTATCGGGACATCCGCTTTCGGAGCGAAAAATCGCTGTGGCAGTCCGCCAATCTGCCTTTCGAGATTCGCTTCTTCCACGCGGGGCTCAACTTCCGTCATCCGGTCAGGATCAATGTGGTGGAGGCGACTGGTGTTGCGCCGTTGCGTTTCGATTCCAGCGACTTCCATTACGGCAAGAACACCTTCGATACGACCAGGTTCGCGGACGCGGGTTTCGCGGGTTTCCGCGTGCACTACCCCATCAACAATCAGGAGTACAAGGACGAGGTCGCGGTGTTTCTCGGCGAGAGCTATTTCCGCGCCGTGGGCAAGGGGCAGCGCTACGGACTCTCGGCGCG
>JACMKV010000294.1 GCA_014379915.1 Burkholderiales bacterium | reverse complement strand
GGCATCAGCTGTTCCGCATCGGCGTCGTACGAGACGCTGAGTTCGCGAAACAGGATGCCCAGAAACCGGGCGACAGTAGTGCCAGCCGCCGGTTTAGCTCGTCATGTACTACCATGCTGCTCATGCTTTTCCCTGCTTCCTGCTCACCGCTCCCTCGTTCCCGTCCGCCCAGCTCGAAGAAGTCGTGGATACCGATCTTGTGAAGCTTCAAAACTTCTGCCCAGATTTGCGCGAGCCTCTCTTCATCAGGCGTCCTCGGCGCGGCGAATTAGGCGTCAAGCAGCGGACGCGCTTGATCGGGAACCGGCAAGGCTTTGCGATCGAGCTTGCCGCCCCGGGTTGAGCGTCAGGGCATCGAGCACGACGAAGGCCGAAGGCAGCATGAAGGCGGGCAGACTGCCTTTCAGATGAGCGCGCAGCATGGCGTGCGTCGGCGCCCGCTCGGGCTCGCGCGCGACTACATAGGCGATCAGTCTCATGTCGACGCCGTCCTCATGGGCAATCACGACGGCCTGGTGAATCTTGCGGTGCTGATTCAGCGCTGCTTCGATTTCACCGAGTTCGGCGCGGAAACCGCGAATCTTGACCTGCTGGTCGGTGCGCCCGAGACATTCGACATTGCCGTCGGCCAGATAGCGCACCAGATCGCCGGTCCGGTATGCATCAAGGCGTTTCCGCGAGAAGCTGCTGCATCTCTTCCGGCGGAAGCGAGTCCAGCCCCAGCAGGATTTCCAGCGATTCGGGATCTGAACTCGCCAGCATGTCGGCAACGGCGGCGGCCAGCTCGGCGACCGTCGGTTTTCTGAAGATCAGCGCGCTGTTCAGGTCGATTTCGAAAATCGCCTGAATGCGGGCCGCGACCTGCGTCGCGCGCAGCGAATCGCCGCCGAGGGCGAAGAAATTGTCGTCTACCCCGAATTCCGCGGTCTTCAAAACTTCGGCGTACAGATCGGCGACGATGCGCTCGATCTCGTTACGCGGTGCTATTCGCGCTTTTTTCAGGAAATCGGCGAGCTTGCCGGCGAGGCCGATGCGCTGCACTTTGCCTGTTGCGCCCTTCGGTATCTGGTCGACGATCAAAACCTGGCTCGGCACTTTGAAATCGGCGAGGCAGCCGAACAGGAACTCGCGAATGTCATGTTCCGTTGCCTGCGCGTTTTGTTTCAACACGACCGCGGCGGCCAGGTCCTCGCCGAGCAGCGGATGGAGAACGGCAAACGCGACGGCTTGTGCGATCGCGTCGTGATTCAACAGCGCTTCATCGATTTCGCGCGGAGAAATTTTCTCGCCGCCGCGATTGATGATTTCCTTGAGGCGACCGGTAATGAAAAGATAGCCGTCGTCGTCGAGGTATCCCTGATCGCCGGTGCGGAACCAGCCCGCGCTGAAAGCGGCGACGTTTGCATCGACGTTTGCGTCGAGGTTGGCGACGGCATTGCTTGCGTAACCTGGCATCACGTTGGAGCCACGGATCACGATTTCCCCGGTCTGATCGTGGCTCAACATGCCGCCCGCGGCATCCATGACGGCGATCTCAGGCCCGGCTGCGCGCCCGACCGAACCGGGCTTGCGCGCGCCCGGCGGCAACGGATTGCTGGCCATCTGGTGCGCAGCTTCAGTCATTCCATACGCTTCGATGACCGGCGCTGCGAACGCTGCTTCGAGCTCGGCCATGACTCGCGGCGGCAAAGCCGCCGAAGACGAGCGGATCAGCCGCAAACACCGGCGGGCAAGGAAATCTGCATGACCTTGGGCGCGTTCGAGGATCGCCTGATGCATGGTCGGCACCGCCGTGTACCAGGTCGGGTTAAAAGCGTCAGCCCAGGCGAAGAAGCGCGCCGCGTCGAAACTCGGTGCGCAGACAACGGCGCCACCGGTATAGATCGACGAGAGCAAGGCGCCGATCAGACCGTGGATATGAAACAGCGGCATCACGCTCAGGCAGCGATCGTTTTCGGTCAGCGCCAGAGTGTGCGCGACATTGCGCGCCGACGCGCACAGGTTGGCGTGCAGCAGCGGAACGAGTTTGGGTCGCGAGGTCGTGCCCGAGGTGTGCAGCAGCAGCGCGACTTCTTCAGTACCGGCGAAGCCCCGCTCCACCATGCGTGACATGGCGCCGCCGCTCAGCGTGAAGGCGCCGGCCGGCGCGCCACCATCGACGTTCAATTCCAATACGACAATGCCGAGCTTGCGGGCAACCGAGATCGCCGGCGTGTTGCTTCCGGCGGCTACGATCAGTGCGCGCGCATCGAGATCGTTCAGGTAAAACTCGAATTCTTCGGCGCGATAACCGGGGTTCAGCGGTGCGCACGCTGCGCAGGCGCTGACGCCGAGAAAAGCGCTCGCCATTTCCGGCCCGTTCGGCAACACCAGCGCGACGCGGTCGCCGCGGCCCAAACCGAAATCGTTCAGCGTCCTGCGAACGTAATCGACCTGGTCAAAAAGCCCGCGGTAGCTGAGCGGTTTTCTGCCCGGCGCCTCGAGCGCAACGGCTTCCGAAGTTTTCCGAAACGCGACCAGTTGTTTGATATTGGCTGGTTCGGTGATAACCGCCCGGCCGGGCGAGGATAAGTCCGTCATTTTGTGCCTTCTTGAATTTAACCATTAGCGGCAAACAGTGCCGAAGACCGGCACGCGCAATCGAACCT
>JACMKV010000293.1 GCA_014379915.1 Burkholderiales bacterium | reverse complement strand
TTGATGCGAGCGGTCAACATTGGAGTCTTGGTCTTCCCACCTTAGCGCCTTCCCCCCACCGCTGATGAGCATGCTCCTTCGTACAGCAGCCGCTTGCGCAATTTTCCTCGCGGCTTTTGCGTCAAATCGCTCTCCAGCGCCTTGTCGTACTGCGCGATCAATGTCTTCCGATTCTTGTGCTTTTCTTCGTAACCTTTGAGTTTTCGCACGTCCTTATCCGACAACGTCTCGAGTTCTTCGCCGATTTCACCGGCGGTCAGGTGGTCATAGTGGTTAACCGGTAGGCCCTCGTCGGGCGACTCGTGCTTACGATCCTTTGCCTTTTCTGCTTTGGTTTCACTGTATTGCGTGCGCTGCTTGTTGACGATTCTGGCAGCAACCTCCTCCTCGCGGCCCTTGTAGCGGCCGTCGTGTTTGAAATCCTTTTTCAGCTTGTCGTATTCGTGTTGGCGCTCAGCGTTTGCTCCTTGCGGCATGATGATTCTCCTGATTTTTAAGAGGGCGAAGCCCATACTGATTTGGGAGAAGCGACGACGGGAAGTTCCGCAGTCCGCAGTAGGGCCGCACCGACCGGGACTGAAAATCCGGTAATGAGCAGCCTTGAATGGAACAACGCGGACGAGTCATCGGCGCTTCGCGCGGCGTAACCCAGGGATTGCTGCGGCTTCGAGCCAAAAGCAAGACGTGGCGCCTTGCCGTGTGCAATGCTCGTGCGTCGCCTCAGGAGTCTGTTACAAACTGTTACGATTGTTACAATTTCGGTATGGATTTTGCCGTCAGAGCAGCGTTAAATGCGAAGCGTCAGGTCTGGGAACCTGGCCGTGATCCAAACTCAACGGGAGATTCAGAATGAAACTTGCAACAAGCATCCTCATCGCCGTCGGCGCCGCGTTTTCAACCGGCGCTTTCGCCGCCGACGCGGGCTCCGCAATGCAGCGCGACATCAATCAACAGCAACGCATCGAGCAGGGGCTGCAATCGGGTGTGCTCAATACGCGTGAAGCGGCGACTCTCGAACGCCAGCAGTCGCACCTCAACAGACTGGAGGCCAACGCGCTAAAGGATGGTGCGTTGAGCGATGCGGAAAAGCGCCGGATCCGGGGCGGGCAAAACAAAGCGAGCAAGAGCATCTATCGACAAAAGCACGACGCCCAAACCGGTAATCCAAATTCGGCTTCTTCGCAGCGCATGCAGGCCGATGTTCAACGCAATATCAATCAGGAGAAGCGCATCGGGCAAGGCCTGCAGTCGGGTGAGCTAACCAACCAGGAGGCTGCCCGACTCGAACGGGGTCAGGCGCGCATTACCGAAGCCCAGGCCCGCGCGGGCGCCGACGGGCACCTCGGCGCGCACGAGCAGCGCAACATTCAGAAAGCCGAAAACCGCCAGAGCCGGCGTATTTTTGAACAAAAACACGACGCGCAAAAACGGCCCTGATAGCCGATTCCTGAAATGCAAAAAGCCGAAACATACGGCTTTTTGCATCAGCCGCAGAGTCGGCGTCGTCATTGATCATGAACGCGAAGGCCGGCGTTCTTCATTCAGGAAAGACAGTAAGAGAACGAAAGAAAGGAGGGCGGAAGCTGATACCTCGCGGGGTATGCGCGAATCGTCTTCGACTCACAGCCGCGCCAGATCCAGCATTCCCTTTTCGCCCGCCCACGCCTTGGCCAGCAGTCGTTGCGCCGCCCGCATCTGCTGCTGATTGCCGCTACGCTTGTGAACTTCTGCCAGGCCATACAACGCCCAGCCGTTATTCGGCGCTTTGGCAAGGCTCGCGCGGAACACTTGCTCGGCGCGTTGCGCCTGGCCGGCCAGCAGCAGAACGGCGCCCAGCGATTGGCGCACCGGGTAGTACCAATGCGGCGGTTCCATGTAGGCGAGCTTGTCCTGCACGGCGACGGCCCGCTCGAATTCGCTGATCGCCATCGGCAGGTCGCCGCGCTTCTGGGCGATACGTGCCGATACCACGAGGCGGGCAAGCTCCAGCACATCGGCAGCCGGGATGCCGCCGGCAGTCAGCGCCGCAAAGTCGGCCTCGCGGGCGAGACGCGCGATCGCTTCGGCTTCGTTTTCGGCGGCGGCCAGCTCCGCTTTCGCCGCATAAGCGACGCCGCGCGCATAGTGCCGCATCGCCTGCACGTACGGCGGCGCGTCGGCAGCGTCGGGTAGCGCAAGCACGGTCTCGGGCGAACTGAACTGGGCGTGCGCGAAATACGGCGCTGCCAGAATCGGCTGAATCAGTGGGATGTTGTGCGCCGCCTCGACCGGTAGTATGCGTGCGAGCTTCTCGGCGGCCGCAATCGCGGTTTTGCCGTCGCCCGCCATCTGCGCCGAAGCCATCAGCGAATGCACGTTGTGCGGATAATAGGCGAGCGAATAAATGCCGACGGGAACGCCAAGCGCCAGATAGGATTCGTCGGCAGCTACGGCCGTGCGGTTCGCCTCCAGCGCATCGAGATATTTACCGATGCGAAAATAAATATGAAACGGCATATGCACGATGTGCCCGGCGCCCGGCATGAGCCGGCCGAGGCGCCTGGCATGGGCTTCGCCGCGCTGTGGATTGGTCGATGCTTCGACCACGTGGATGTAGTAGTGGATTGCGCCCGGATGATCCGGGTTCGCACGAAGTACGCGCTCCAAGGTGGCGACGATTTCAGCGGTTCGCCCTTTCGGTTTCGCTCCGGCTGCTTCCCAATAATCCCACGGCGAAAGGTCCATCAGCGCTTCGGCATACAGTACGGCGATCTGCTGATCGCGCGGAAAGCGCCGCGCGACATTCTCCATGGCGGCGGCATAAGCGGCATCGAGCGCAGCGCGCTCCGCCTGCGGGTCTTCAGAATGATGATGAGCGGAATAACGATGGGCGAGGGCGTCGATCAGCGCGCGTTCCCGACGACTTGTCCCTGCTGCCAGCGCTTGTGCTTTCGTAACGGCATCGAATGCCGGCGCTGTGGCTTCGGCTGTCATCGGCGCGTTGATATTGGGGCCCAGCACCAACGCCTCGCCCCAGTAGCACATTGCACAATCCGGATCGAGACGCTGCGCCTTCTGGAAGGCGCGGCGCGCTTCTTCATGATTGAACGCGTAGGTGAGACGCAAGCCCTGATCGAAGAACTGCTGCGCCCGCGGATTGCTGGTGGTCACGGCCCAGTGCAGCGTGCCGAGGTTATCGAACAGCCGCACATCTTCGAGGCTGGCGGCGCCGCCGGCTTCGCCTGCGCCAGTCGTTTGCCCCGGAATTTTCGTGCGGTCGAATGGTTTCAACTCGTTGCGCGGCGCCGCCTTCTCCGCCGCCGCCAGCGCGACTTTCAGAAAGGTCTTGCGCTCGCGTCCGCCGGGAAGGCACAGCGGGCCGCCGATTCCGGCCAATACAACATCGGCCGCATCGCGGGCCGCCAAATCGCTAGCCGCTAAATCGAATTCGTCGGCAGTGACGCCTGCGCCCACGCTCAGGCTGGCAAGGGCGACGAGGATCGCAATCGTGGTTTTATTGGGCTTCATGATTTCTCCTGTTCCTGCCCGACGTCTGATGTCAGGCGACACTCGAATAATACTGCGCGAATAGTAACTCCGCGGCTACGGATGACTCGCTACAGATTCGCTGCCGTGCGAGCCGTAGGGCCCGCAGCCACCTCTTCCATCCAGAATTCGTATTTTCCGGACATCGGCGCGCTTTCCTGGTGTCAAAACACTAGGCCGGCTTCAATAACCGTAGGAATAACCGCCGTAACCGTCCGACGGAGCGGAGCGTACCGGCGTCCGCTTGGTCGCCTGTTTGCCCAGCGGTATCTCGTGCCAGACATTATCGACCCCGTCGCCGAAGCGATCGCCGGGACGCTGATCGCGCACGAATTGATATACCGGCTTGCCCTTGTAGGTCGCC
>JACMKV010000036.1 GCA_014379915.1 Burkholderiales bacterium | reverse complement strand
GGAATCGGGCGGCTAGCTCAGTGGTAGAGCGCCTCGTTTACACCGAGGATGTCGGGAGTTCGACCCTCTCGCCGCCCACCATCCTATTTCCGGCACCAGAAAAGTCGCCTAACATCTTGAAAGGCAAAGATAAATCCGGAGTTCGAAACCCTTCATTTCTTGCGTAATGCAATCTGCGCGCAAAGACCAGTTTCAGCACCGTTTGTCTGTCTTCAAGTTGGCCAGAATCCCATAGTTTCCTTGGGTTTCCGAGGAACTCCATCGAAGTTCGAAATGTCTCCTCGAAGCTCCTAGTTGGACCGCCAGCGTTGCCCAAACGCTCCAGCAAAACATGTTTGTCCTCTTCGAGCTTGCGGATGCGGCTCTCATAGGCCGAAATCACGCTCGGCACCGTCGCATCGAGAATCCTCTCCAGAAATCCTGAGACCTGCTTCTCGATCTTGACGAGTTGCGCACGCAGCGCCTTCGCTTGGATTTCCGCTTGAGCGAGACGACGATTCCACAGCTCTTCGAACATCGCTCGCGCGACGTGGAACAGCGTTTCACTCGGTCTTACCGTGCAGAGTAGGGTCTCGAACTCGTTCTCGATGAGCGTCCTGCGGATGGATTTCTTGTAGCTAGAGCGGGATCTCTTTACGCGGAATCGAATTGGGATTCCCTTCCATCGCGAACAGTGATTCATCATCGGTGCTGGAGCGGAGGCCGGCATGGATGGCAAAACCCTATTCGAACGATCTTCGCGATCGTGTCGTCAAACGCGCTGCGGCGGGTGAAAGCATTCGCTCTATTGCTGCAGCCTTCGAGATCAGCCCGTCGGCGGTGTCGAAATGGTCGGGGCGGCAGCGCGCGACCGGCAGCGTCGCGCCGGCTCGGATCGGTGGCTATAAGCCGGTGATCCTGGCGGCGCATCGCGACTTCGTTCACGCTCGTTTTGCCGAAGTGCCCGAGCTGACCTTGCGTGGCTTGAAGAAGGAGCTGGCGGAACGCGGCATCGAAGTCAGTTATGGCGCGATCTGGCGCTTCGTGCATGCCGAAGGCCTGAGCTTCAAAAAAAACCGCAGTCGCCAGCGAGCAGGACCGGCCAGACGTCGCCCGGCGGCGGGTTCGATGGAAGAAATACCAGGCCAGGATTGATCCTGCGCGGCTCGTCTTCATCGACGAGACCTGGACCAAGACCAACATGGCGCCGCTGCGCGGCTGGAGCGCTTGCGGCAAGCGCCTGATCGGCAAGGCGCCGCACGGGCGGTGGCGAACGCAGACCTTCCTCGCCGCCTTGCGCTGTGACCGGATCGAGGCACCTTGCGTCTTTGACGGGCCGATCAATGGCGTCAGGTTCCTCGCTTACATCGAGGCGTTCCTTCTGCCCAATCTCAGAGCGGGCGACGTCGTGATCATGGACAATCTCGGCAGCCACAAGGGAAAAGCTGTTCGCCAGGCTATCCGCAGTGTTGGCGCAAAACTTCTCTTCCTGCCGCCATACAGTCCCGACCTCAACCCGATCGAGCAGGTGTTCGCCAAACTCAAGCACGGCCTGCGCCGACACGCCGAGCGCACGCTCGAGAGCGTCTGCGACCGCATTGGAAAATTGCTCGATCGCTTTTCGGCCAACGAGTGCCGAAACTATCTCGCAAACGCCGGCTATGCTTCCAACTAATGTGATCCCGCTCTAGCACAGCCAGGCTTGCGGCACAGATAATAGGGGTGACGCGCCGTCTTGCCTGTCGACCAGCATGCCGTCAGCGGCGACCCGCAATCGTGACACACGACGAACCCACGCAGTGGGAAGTCATGTGACAGGTTGGACCTTGTCGGGGCACGATTGCCGCTATTGAGACGCTCCCGGATGCGCTTGAAGGTCTGAAGGCTGATCAGCGGCTGATGCTGGGCGGGGCGCATTGATATGCCCCAGTCCGGCAATTCGATATGCCCCGCATAAACAGGCTGATCCAGCAGTTGAATGACCCGCTGAGACCGAACGACGCCGTTGTGGTCTTTGGGGAAGAGGGGGTGATTTTGGAAAAAGCGCATGACATCGGCCTGACTGCCGAACCGCCCCGACGCGTAGCCCTCAAGCGCTTCTTGAATGACGGATGCTACCGGCTCATCCCGTTTGAGCATCTTGCCGCGTCCCGGCACGCGCTCAAACACGTAGCCCATGGGCGCTTGAAAGACCCAATAGCCATTCATGACCCGCGCCAGCATCCGGTTTTTGGTTTGCTCTCCGTTCTTCTGCCGATGGTGCTGAGACACGCTAGCGAGAAGATGTTCGACTAGGATCGAGTCCGCGTCCTCACCGAATTCAATGGAGGGCGATTCCAGTGAGCCGCCCGCCTTAGCGATCGCGCTACGCAGTTCCAAATGCGCCTGCAGGCCGCGGGCTAGACGGGAGATATCGTCGATGATCACGACGACACCGCGGGTCCGATGCTTGCGGATAAAAGCGAGCATAGCCTTCATCCCAGGACGATCGACGAGCTTGCCTGTGATGTCGTCCTTGAAAACCGCCGTGACGTCGTAGTTCTTGCGCCGCGCGAACTCCCGC
>JACMKV010000292.1 GCA_014379915.1 Burkholderiales bacterium | reverse complement strand
GTTGAGGACTTCCCGCAAGATGAAGCCGCGGCGCGAGCAGCGTGGACCAAGGAAAAAACGGGCGCCGCAGCGCGCGCCGCTCCGCCCAAGCCACACGCCACACCCTTCCCCGGCAAGGATGAGGAAGCGCGCAATATCGCTCGCCGAAACTTCCTCGGCATCGTGTTCTGCATGATGATAGGAACGGCTGCACTGCCGCACATTTTAATGCGCTACTACACCACGCCGAGCGTCCGCGAAGCGCGGCTTTCGGTGTTCTGGTCGCTGTTCTTCATCTTCCTGCTGTACTTTACGGCGCCTTCGCTTGCGGTGCTCGCGAAGTTCGACGTCTATCACTTCCTGGTCGGCAGCAGCTTCTCGGATTTGCCGGCATGGGCGGCGCGCTGGCGGGAAGTCGACCCGACGCTGCTATCGATTACCGACATCAACAAGGACGGCATCATTCAATTGGCTGAAATCGTGCTCGGCAGCGATATCATCGTGCTCGCTACTCCGGAAATCGCCGGCCTGCCCTACGTGGTTTCAGGACTGGTTGCAGCCGGTGGCTTGGCCGCAGCGTTGTCGACCGCCGACGGTTTGCTGCTGACTATCGCCAATGCGTTGTCGCACGACGTGTACTACAAGATGATCGACACGCATGCGTCGACCAAAAAACGCGTGACGGTTTCGAAAATGCTGCTCCTGGTTGTCGCCGTAGCCGCCGCTTATGTGGCGTCGCTGAAGCCTGGCGACATCCTGTTTTTGGTCGGCGCGGCGTTCTCGTTGGCGGCATCGGCGTTCTTCCCGGCGCTTGTGCTCGGCATTTTCTGGAAGCGCGCCAACAAGTGGGGAGCAATTCTCGGGATGAGCGCAGGCCTAGGCGTATGCATGTACTACATGTACACGACCTATCCATTCTTCGGCGGAGTGGCAGCCAATCAGTGGTTCAACATGGCACCGATATCGGCCGGAGTGTTCGGCGTGCCTTTAGGCTTCCTCGTGATCCTTGTCGTCAGCCTGCTTACGCCGGAACCTTCGCCTGCGGTCAAAGAATTGGTTGAACACGTTCGCTACCCGCAACTTAGAGGCGACATCGACACACAAGCGGTCTGATCAACCGCTGATCGAAGCGACAAAGCCCGCAAGTTTGCGGGCTTTGTCTTTGGCGACAGCAACGCGCGAAAAAACGGAGAACGCGATTGTTACAAGCGGTAGTAATCATGAAGGCCCTGACCGAGATCGCTGGCCTGGCCTTGCTCGGTCAGGGCATCATGTTCATGCTTATCGCAGTGGCTGGAGGCGATCCTGAACGAAACGTGTTTTACAGCATCGTGAAAATCATTACGACGCCCTTGTTGAAAGCGACGCGCTTCATCGCACCGCGCTTTATCCTCGATCAGCATATCGGGCTGCTTGCCGTTTTTCTGGTCGGTGTGCTCTGGCTGATGTTCACCGCACTCAAGGTCAGGCTGATCTTCCAGGCAGCCGGCTAACGCATCGTGCTGATACGCGCGCGCGTCACAAACATAATCTTCGCGCCACAATCGGAGTGGCAGACGATCGCGGGCGAGCGCTCGCAATCGCCATGGATCGACTTGCTCGGCTATGCATTGCCGCTGGCGGCACTGGGACCGCTGGTTTACGGCATGACGATCTGGCTATCCGGCATCGAGATCGGTCCTGCCGCAACACCTTTTCCCATGGATTCAGCGCTCGGCGCTGCGGTCGGCGCTTATGTTTTCGATCCTAATCTTCCGGTCGGCGAAGACGAAGTCAGAGTTTCCCTCGTCACTGCTTTGTGGCTGACGCTGGTGACTTTTGTCGCTTCAGTTTTGACTATAAGCCTGTTCGGCTTGCTGCTTCACCTGTTTGCGCTGACCATGGTCCGCGGTTCACATCTCGTCGATGCGTTCAAGGTCGCGGTCTATGCAAGCACGCCGGCTTGGCTGGTTGCGGGGTGCCTGGTGCACGCGTTGATGTTCGTGATCCTGGTCATCGGCATGCTCTATTCGCTTTATCTCTGCTATCTACCCCCTATTTCAGCCTCCTATGCCGTTGGAAATACGGACTCCCTTTCAGCCTCATATGCCATTGGAACAGGCTGAGCGTTGCCGAGCGGTCGTTTCTTGCCTACCATGTGGGCACGGCAGAGCCTATGTTGCAAGCACCTCCCTTTACGTCGAGATCTTCCTCCAGCGCTCCCGCCATGCCTTTGCCCGTTCTCTTTTTCTCGTCCTTTTCCGTTCCCGCTTCCAGCCGTTCGCCAGCGTGAATCGCGCTTCCCTCGTCCGCTACGCCTGGTTGTCGATCGCAGCGGCGGTTTTTGGTCTTCTGGCGAAGGGTGGCGCATGGCTGGCGACCGGCTCGCTCGGCCTCCTGTCGGACGCGATGGAATCGCTGGTCAATCTTGCCGCGGCGCTGATGGCCTGGGCGATGCTCGCGATTGCCGCGCGCCCGGCCGATGACGATCACGCTTTCGGCCACGAAAAGGCCGAATATTTCTCTAGCGGGGCCGAAGGCGGGCTGATGCTGGTGGCCGGAGTCAGCATTGCCTACGCTGCCATCCAGCGCTTTCGCTATCCTCATCCCATTGCGCAGATCGAGCTGGGCATTGCGATCGCTGTCGTCGCCTCGATCGTCAATCTGGTGGTTTCGCGCATTCTGCTGCGGGCCGGGCGGCGTCATCGTTCGATCACGCTCGAAGCCGATGCGCACCATCTGATGACCGACGTCTGGACTTCCGCCGCAATTCTGCTCACGCTCGCAGCGATCGCCGTTACCGGATGGCATGTGCTCGATCCTATTATCGCCATCGTGGTTGCTGCGATGATCCTGTGGGCGGGCGCGCGCCTGATGCGGCGATCGATACACGGCCTCATGGATACGGCGCTGCCGCGCGATGAGCAACGAGCCGTGCAAGACACGCTCGATCGCTATTGCAAAGATGAAGGCATTCAGTATCACGCGCTGCGTACGCGCTGTGCGGCTGCCCGCAGCTTCGTCGAGGTGCACGTGCTGGTGCCGGGCGCGTGGTCGGTGCAGCGCGGCCACAATTTGCTGGAAGCGATCGAAGCCGATATTCGCGGCAAGCTGAGCAACGTCACCATCCTCACCCATCTCGAACCGATCGAAGATCCGATCTCGTTTCAGGATACCGGGCTAGACCGCGATGAGGCGTTGCTGAGCGAGACCGAACGAACCAGGAAATAGCAGCGCGGGAGTAGCAGCGCGGCAGACCGAGAACGTAGAATATGCGCGATGATTCCGTGGCTGAATCGCAACGATCCCTTCCCGCCGGTCGAATGCGCACTATCCAATCCAAATGGCTTGCTCGCGGCCGGCGCCGATCTGTCGGCGGCGCGGTTGCTCGAAGCTTACCGCCACGGCATTTTCCCGTGGTTCGATGCCAGTGAACCGGTCCTGTGGTGGAGCCCGGATCCGCGCATGGTGCTGTTCCCCGAGGAATTCAAGATCTCGCGGAGCCTGCGAAAATCGCTAACGAAAAAAGATCACGAAGTGCGCATCGACACTACGTTTCGCGGCGTTATGCGCGCCTGCGCCGAACCGCGCGAAGGCCAGGACGGCACCTGGATCACGCCGCAGATGATCCGCGCCTATAGTGCGCTGCATGAACTCGGCTACGCGCACTCTATAGAAATCTGGGTCGGCGATGAACTGGCCGGCGGCCTGTATGGCGTCGCCATCGGCCGCATGTTCTTCGGCGAATCGATGTTTGCGCGCCGGACCGACGCCTCCAAAATCGCGCTTGCGCATCTGGTTGCGCGACTGCGTGCGCAGGGGTTCGGCCTGATCGATTGCCAGATGGAAACCGCGCATCTTGCCAGTCTCGGAGCGCGTCCACTTTCACGAGAAATTTTTATTCCGATGCTGCGCGAGTTGGTAAACTATCCGGCACTGGCTGCAAAATGGCCAGCCAATCCGATTGGCGCCGCCTCTGCCCCGGTTACTGCCCGCACATGACGCTGCTCAGCGATTTTCCGCTTTCGGTTTTGCAGTTTTACGCCACCGCGCCCTACCCGTGCAGCTACCTGCCTGATGCAATGGCGCGCTCACAGGTGGCGACGCCCAGCCATCTGATCGACGCGACCGTTTACAGCGAACTCGTGCGCGCCGGCTTCCGCCGCAGCGGCGCCTTCACCTATCGGCCGTATTGCGACCATTGCCGCGCCTGCGTGCCGGTGCGCCTGCCGGTCGATTCCTTCGAGCCGAATCGGGCGCAGCGCCGCGCCTGGAAACAGCACAACACGCTGCAGTCCGAATCGCTCGAACTCAAATACCGGCTCGAACACTACGCTTTGTATCTGCGCTATCAATCGAGCCGGCATTCTGGCGGCGGCATGGATAACGACAGCCGCGAGCAGTATCGCCACTTCCTGTTGCAGAGCAATGTACGTTCGAGCCTCGTCGAATTTCGCGACCCGGTAGCGCACCGGCAACTGCGCATGATCAGCATCGTCGATCGCCTGCAGGATGGCCTGTCATCGGTCTACACGTTTTTCGATCCCGATATTCGGCGCGCGAGCTTCGGTACCTACAACATCCTCTGGCAGATCGAGCTGTGCCGCCAACTCGATCTGCCGTATCTGTATCTCGGCTACTGGATCGCACGCAGTCCGAAGATGGCGTACAAAATCAACTTTCGGCCGATCCAGGGCCTGGTCGACGGCTATTGGCAGAAACTTCCCGAGTAGCTGCAGGCACTAAGGCTGTTGAAAAACTGCTGCGCTTGCCAATACTTCG
>JACMKV010000291.1 GCA_014379915.1 Burkholderiales bacterium | reverse complement strand
CTGGTTGCGGTGGCCTGAACCGCAGAGCTTTCACTTAAGAATCCCGAAAAACTGTCCGACTGCGTGGGGCCACTTCTGACGCCTGCCTGGATTCAAATACTCGCTAGGGAAGCTCTGCATAAGCCGTCTTTGCGAGGAACGCAGTGACGAAGCAATCTCGTAACGAATTGGAAAGGAACGACAAGATTGCTTCGCTGCGCTCGCAAAGACGGCTGTTTTTGACTTGTGCAGAGGTTCCCTACCTAGGCGCTAGCAACACCAAGCATTGTCCTAAATGCGGCGTCGAATCCAAGCTCACCCGTATTCAAAGCCGTCGCGCCTATGCCTGCAAAGAAGGATGCCATGTATATCCTTGCGTGGGCACGCCCTTTGAACACAGCAGCACCCCTCTCACCTTGGTTCCACGCTATGTATTTGTTCACAGCAACGCGAAATGGCGTCGCTGCAAAAGAATTACAGCGCCAATTGGGCGTTACTTACAAGTGCGCGTGGCGCATCGGTCACCAGTTGAGCGAACTCATGGCAGCGAGGGACAAGGCCAATAACCCCGGTCAACTCTCCGGACACGTCGAAATTGATGAAACCTATGTCGGCGGTAAAGGCAAGGGTAAAGGCATGGGCAGGAAGGCGCATCGAACCATCGTCATGGGCATGCTTTAGCGCCAAGGTGCATTGAAAGCCACCGTTGTTCCGAACGTAAAGCGCGTAAACCCTAGGCCGATCATTAAAGCCAACGTAGCACCCGGCAGCACGATCAGCAGCGACGAATTAAGCACTATCGCACGCTGGCAGAATGGGGCTATTACCACGGGACAGTCGATCATGGCGATGATGAATGGGTTTAAAGGCATTCATCACGTCAACCGTATTGAGGGTTTCTGGTCGCACCTGAAACGTGGAATTCGCAGCACGCACATCTCTGTATCGCGTCATCATCTGCAACACAGGCTTCCTTCGTCAGCATTTCCGTCTAGGGAATTATCTCAGCTCCGTTCACCTCTGCGGAGCTCGGGCGGAATAAATCAGCGGCTCCCTAACGTATCCACGCGCCGTGTCCGCGCGCCAGCGATGTTCAGGAAACTTACAAGGTGACGCATTTCGTCACAAAACGCGCTTGCACGATAGGCTGGAGAGCATGACTTCACCAAAGCGCACAAAAACGTTTTCCCGCGGTTTCGACTTGATTCGCGCCGGACTGCGCCCTCGGCGCCGGTTTTTTCCGGTGAATGGCATATCTATTGCGTTTCGGTCCTCGCCGCGCCGGAAGCTCAGCGCCGGCACCGGACAATCCGAATGGCAGCTTTGTAGCGCCACTGCATTATTTCAACGGAGGCAACGTGAAAAATAAAGGCTTAGCCGTCTCGCTGTTTGCAGGATTATTCAGCTTGTCCTTGCAAGCCGCCGCGGACGTTGGCGTCACCGATCAAACCGTTGGCGGGCCATGGAGTTTCTAATTGTTGGTGGAGTTCTTTTCGGCGCGTATCTGATTCGTGGTATCGCCGGATTCGGTTCGGGTTTGATCGCGGTTCCATTGCTAGCGCTGAGCTTTCCGTTGCAATTCGTCGTTCCACTGATTCTCACCTTGGATTTTGTTGCCTCGTTCATCCTCGGCGGCGTCGGTGGCAAGCAGGCGGACTGGAAAGAAATCAGGCTGCTGCTACCCTTCGGCCTCGCAGGCGCCTTGCTCGGCGTGTTCGGTCTATTGCGTTTTCCGGCAAGTCCCGTATTGATAACGCTCGGTCTATTCACGGCCTTTTTCGGCGCACGAAACATACTTGGCTTGCAGTCGGAAGGAGCCATTTCCCGTCTATGGGCAGTGCCTGCCGGTCTGGTTGGCAGCAGCGCTGGCGCCTTGTTCGGGACCAGCGCGCCGCCTTACATTATCTATCTGACGCATCGCCTTCAGGACAAATCAGCGGTAAGGGCGACATTTTCATGGTTGTTCGTCATCGATGGCGGATTCCGGCTTTTTCTATTCGCGGCATCGGGCCTGTTGCTGGGTCCGCATACCCAGATGATGATTCTGGCCGGCCTGATTCCGATGGTTGCCGGGCTGTTCGTCGGCAACAGGGTGCATCTGAGCATTTCTCGAGAAATGATGCTGAGAATAGTCGGCGTCATTCTGGTGATCGGCGGAATGTCGATAATCGGCAAGGTATTACTATAGGGAGCGGCTGATGAAATATGTGCGGTTTCAGCGGGAAGGCAGAAGCGGTTTCGGCGTGCTGGAGCAGGAAAATCGAATACGAGTTGCTACGGGCGAGATGTTCGATCGTCCGCAACTGATCGAGTCGACCCTGCCGCTTGAAAGGGTGAGGTTGCTGCCGCCCTGCAATCCTGGAGCAATGATCGCCTTATGGAACAACTCGAAAGTGCAGATCGCGAAATTCCGGCGCGAGACGCCTGAAGAGGTGCTGTATTTCCTGAAGCCGTCGAGCTGTTTCATCGCCCATGGCGATTCGATTCTTTACCCCAAGACGGAGACAAAACGCGTCGTTCTGGAGGGCGAAATTGGCATTGTTATCGGGCGCATCTGCAAAATGGTGACTGCGCAGCAGGCCAAAGACTTCATTTTCGGGTACACGGTTGTGAATGACGTCACCGCTCAGGATGTCGTCAAACGGGATCCGACGTTCCCGCAGTACTCGCGAGCCAAAGGCTATGACACGTTTGGCAGTTTCGGACCATGCATCGATACGGAGGTGGATCCGCTAACGCTGCGCATCGAGTCGTTCATCAATGGCAAACGCTGTCAGGATTATCCGGTTACAGATCTCGTATTCAATCCTTACGAAATCGTCGCTGACATCTCCCGCACCATGACCCTGCGTCCCGGAGATGTGATCACCTGCGGAACGTCTTTAGGGGCTGATCCCATCGTTCCCGGCGATGCCGTCGAAATCAGAATCGATGGCATAGGCTCGCTGATCAATCACGTAGTCGAGTAAGACATGGAATTTCGGGCGCAAGCACGCGCCCGGTCCGACTCCGGTTCAACGGCATCTTCTGACGATTTGCCGCTTGCTTTCGGTGGGCGTCAGGAGTACCTTGCCGTACTATTTTTAACTTTACTTTGCGGTTCAGTCACTAACGGGCGATTCAGCGCTTCGGTAAGCGCCGTTAGCTCATTGGCATTTGTCTTGCTCAAAAGCCATTATCTAAAGCCACTATGAGGTCTCTATGCTGAAGCGCCTGCTTTATTGCGTCATCCTCGTGATGGCTTTGTCTGAATCGGCCTTGTCTCGACAGACACTATCGTTTGGCGTCGTCAGTCAGCGCAGCTCTGTATTGACCGCCCAGTACTGGAATCCGATTTTGCAATACGTAAGCGAGAAAAGCGGTGTGCCGCTGCAGCTCAAGTTAGGCAAGAACGGTCAGGAAACCTCGGCGATGGTGGGTCGCGGCGAATTCGATTTTGTCTACACCAATCACAATTTCTCAGCGAGAAACGATCGGGTCGGATATCGCGTCATTGCCCGCCCGATCGAGGCCGCGATCATGGGCCAGATCGTAGTTCTGGCCGATGCCCCATTCCATTCGCTGGCTGATCTGCAAGGCCATGAAATGGCGTTTCCCTCACGGGCGGCGTTTGTCGGTTATCACGTGGTGATGAATGCGCTCCTGCAGGCCGGAATAGAAGTTACGCCTTCATTCGTCAGCAATCAGGAAGGCGCCATTAGCCAACTTAAAGTCGGACGCGTCGCTGCTGCTGGAGTCAATTCGCAGGTCATGCGCGATTTCGCGGAGCGGGAGAATTTGCGCTATCGAGTACTTTGGAGCTCTGAAAAGTATCTGAGCATTCCTATTTCCGCTCACCCGTCCGTAGCAAATAAACAAGTTGCCGCAGTGCAGGCGGCCCTGGTAGGCATGCGCAGCGACCCCGAAGGAGGGAAAGTGCTGGCCGCAAGTGCCGAGCTGATCAAACAGGATCCGCCGCTCGGCTTCGTCAATGCCACCGACAGCGAATTCGAGAATGTTCGCCGCTTCTACCAAACCTCGCGAGTCAGCGGGGAGTAGCAATGAAACCGCAGAATTTGGTTCAAGTATGGAATAAACTCAGCCTGATGCATCGCCTTCTGATCGTCTCAGGGTCGGGATTGGCGCTTGCCGGATTGCTGATGTTCTATAACGTCGTTAACGCCGAGGTTGAGAGCGACCGTGCCGAAGCGAACGAACGGCTCAATAATCAAACCGAGCTTCTGGTGACCGCCATCACCGAGCCGGTCGTCATCGGTGACTATGCTCTGATAGAGCAGATGCTTGAACGACGCGCGCAGCGCTCCGACATCGTCCGGATATCCTGGATAGACAATTGGAAGATCCCAATTACTGTCGAGGGATCGGTGGCTCCTGGAGCAGCTCCGGCATGGTTTCAAGCTTGGGTCGATTTTCCGCGGCTGGTGCGAAGCGAAAAAATCGTTGTCGGAGGCCGGGAATACGGGAATGTTTCCGTGCAGATGAGCCCTGCTATCATGATCGATAAGTTATGGACGGGCCTCGGCGAAAAGCTCGAAATGCTTCTGCTTTGCGTCGGCGCGTTCCTTAGCATTTCACTGGCAATCGTTGCCAACGGCCTGCGTCCTTTGCATGATCTGGCGAACGCTGCGCGGCATTTCGGGAAAGGCGATCTTTCCATCCGTATAAAGCCGTCCGGGCCACCGGAAATGCAGCAAACCATCGAAGCTTTCAACAGGATGGCCGATGGCATCATCGTAAGAATCGCGAAGCAAAAGGAATCGGAACAGGCGCTGCTGGTGGAAAAAGAGCACGCAAGCTGGCAGGCTAGACACGACGTCTTGACTGGCCTCGCTAACCGGCGAGAGTTCGAACAGCAGCTAAGCGAATTGGTCAGGAGCGCGGGCAGCAACGGTGTCGAGCACGCCCTGCTCTACATTGACCTGGATCAGTTCAAGGTGGTAAACGACACCTGCGGCCATGTCGCGGGCGATGAACTGCTGCGTCAGGTTACCACCCTGCTGCAGGGGATAGTCCGCGGTGGGGATATTCTGGCGCGTTTGGGAGGCGATGAATTCGGCGTACTGCTGCACGGCTGCGGCCTGGAGCAGGCGATCGGCATTGCTGAAAAGATGCGCCTTGCCGTCGTCAACTTCCGATTCATTTGGGAAAAGAAAGTCTTCACGGTCGGCCTGAGCATGGGCGTGGCGGCGATCAATGGAAAGGGTGAAACCAGTTCCAGTGTGCTCGCGGCAGCGGATGCTGCCTGTTATGTGGCGAAAGATAAAGGCCGCAACCGGGTACAAGCTTACCGGCCTGGCGATGGCGAGCTCATGCTGCGGCGTGTCCAGATGCAATGGGTATCGCGGATCACTGAGGCATTGGAGAAAAACAGCTTTCAGCTGCATTACCAACGCATTGTGCCGCTTGGTAAAAGTAAGAGGCGCCCGCCTCACTACGAAGTTTTGATGCGCATGCTGGATGATAACGGCCAGCTCGTTCTGCCAATGGCTTTTGTACCTGCGGCGGAACGCTACAACTTGATGCAGGGCATCGATCGTAAAATCGTGAGCATGGCTTTGGAGGCTCATGGAACCCGATATCGGTATGTGGATATAGATCTCACGCCGTCGCTATCCATCAATTTATCCGGGGCTACGATGGGAGACGAAACCTTCGCGCAATTCGTTCGGGAGCAATTTTCACGTCACCAGATCCCGCCGCAGATAATTTGTTTTGAAGTTACCGAAACCGCCGCCATTGCGAATCTGAGCGGGGCCGCGATGCTCATCAAGGAATTGAGAGAGATTGGTTGCCGCTTTTCTCTCGATGATTTCGGCAGCGGCTTATCGTCATTTGCGTATCTCAAAGGTTTGCCAGTCGATTATTTGAAAATAGATGGAGCCTT
>JACMKV010000035.1 GCA_014379915.1 Burkholderiales bacterium | reverse complement strand
TCAGCGTGCATGGCCGACAGATTGTCGACGGTATCGAGCAGCGTTTCGCCTTTGCTCTGCGAAGATGCGCCGATGTTCAGATTGATGACATCGGCCGATAGCCGCTTGGCGGCAATTTCGAAGGTCGTGCGCGTGCGCGTGGAAGGCTCGAAAAACAGATTGAAGATCGACTTGCCGCGCAGCAGCGGCAGCTTTTTGACTTCGCGCTCGGTTACGCTGACGAAAGACAATGCCGTATCGAGAATTTGGCGCAAGGTTTCGAGCGGCAAGCCTTCGATGCTCAGCAGATGCTGCAGCTCGCCATTTCCATTCAGCTGCGGGTTGGTCTGCCGGGCGATCAAAGAACGCTGCATCAGCCCGCCGCCTGATTCAGATGCAAGCTCAATACTCCGCTGGTGTCGCGCCGTAATTCGATCTGCTGAGTTGCGTCGAGCGGCAGCGACGCGCCGACGAATTCCGCGGCGATCGGCAATTCGCGCCCACCTCGATCGATCAGCGCGGCCAGCCTGATCGTTGCCGGACGGCCGTAATCGAATAGCTCGTTCATCGCGGCGCGCACGGTGCGGCCGGTATACAGCACGTCGTCGATCAGTATGATGTCGCGGCCTTCGACGCTGAACGGGATCGACGACGGCTTGACCTGCGGGTGCAGGCCGATGCGCTCGAAATCGTCGCGATAGAACGAAATATCGAGCACGCCGAGGGGCAACTCGATGGCAAGTTCGCGATGCAAACGCTCGGCAAGCCAGACCCCGCCCGTATGCACACCGACCAAGGCGGTATTTTTGGGGGCGTTCGATTGCGCCCCTAAATGTGCACGGAGCTGCTGAACCAGCTCCTGAACCAGGTGTTCGGCGTCAGGCAGTTCCATTGCGGTTGGAGAACCAGGTTTGCAGAATCTGCTGGGCGGCGATCTGGTCGAGCACGGTCTTCTGTTTTCGTCCGCGCAGACCGGCCTCACCCAGATCAAAACTCGCGGCACTCGAACTCAGGCTTTCGTCGACCAGACTGACCGGCAGCTGAAAATACGTTCGCAGGCGCTTCGCGAACTTGCGGCAAAGGCGGGAAAGCCGATGTCCGGTTTCGGCGGCGATGCGCGTTTCGTCAAGCGAGGATGGATCGTCAGCCGGGACGCCCACGACCAGCAGCGCCGGCTGCCACTCGGCGATCAGTTCGGCGATGGCGGCAAAACGCCGCGCGTTGTCTGGTGCGCTAATCGTGGCGAGCGGATGCGGAATGCGCAGGTTCATGTCACCCACGGCGACGCCTATGCGCTTCTCGCCGAAATCGAAAGCCAGTATGGTGCCGCACTCCCCGGGCGTAGCTATCGAATTTCCGCTAATGGGAATGGCGAAGTTCAAAATGCAGTGCGCCAACTGTTGCAGCACGCAGTCGCGGATCGTGACAAGCATCTGATTTTGGGCGCACGCGAGTATGTTTAGGGAACTCTGGTTAAGTGCCGTTCGCTTGCCCTCCCGATTAAAGCATTCGAGGGCAGGCTCTGAGCTGGTCGAAGGGCAATCGCAAAACTGATTGATTGAGTGAGTCCTCCATTCATGGTTTGCTTCGACAGGCTCAGCACAGGCTAGCTCACCACGAACGGAGGACTTAATCAGAGCCTCGTTAGCTGACTTTATCAAGCGTGCCCGGCGTGCCCGGACAAGCTCGCGAAGTCCACCCCGAGCAAACCCATGGCAGCGCCCAGGCGCAGTTCGGCGGGCGTGTCGAAAATAACTTCAGCGCTCGCCGGCACCGTCAACCAGGCGTTTTGCCCCAGCTCGTGCTCCAGCTGCCCCGGCGCCCAGCCGGAATAGCCGAGCGTGACCAGAACCCGCCCCGGCCCTCTGCCGACACTGAGCGCCTGCAAAATGTCTTTCGATGTAGTCAGGCCAACTTCGCGATTGACCGCAAGCGTCGATTGCCAGGAACCGAGCGGATTGTGCAGCACGAAGCCGCGGTCTATCTGTACCGGTCCGCCGAAGTGAACCGGCATCGCGCTGTACCTGCCTTCGGAAACCGGGATGCTGATCTGCTCGAACAACGCGTCGAGGCGCAGATCGATCGGCCGGTTGACTACGAGTCCAAGCGCGCCCTGATCGTTGTGCTCGCAGATATAGGTGAGCGTTTTGGAAAAATTCGGGTCGACCATGCCGGGCATGGCGATCAGGAAGTGATGCGTGAGATTGACGCTTTCCATGGTTGTTGCCTGTATTTTAGCCACCCGGTCGCGCCTTCACAATGCGACGCGGCGGCGTTGCCGAAAGTTATACGGAGCTAGTGTCCTGAGTTGCTGGTTCGCGGAATAATCAGGATGACCCTTTAGGCTGGCAATGAAAAGAGCAGAAATCAGCGCCAGACAAGGTGCAAACCAACAGCCGGCGCGAACCACAGCCTGTACACCTGGCGAGGATACACAACGCGGTTATGGCGGCGATTCCCGGCATCGTTCTGTAGCGAAATTAGCAACTCAGAACACTAACGCTGGACAAAGCGTCTTCCATCGCCTCCAGCGTTTGCACGATATCGGCATCGGTATGCGCTGCCGATACGAACCCGGCTTCGTATGCCGACGGCGCCAGATAAATCCCGCGCTCCAGCAGCGCGTGGAAGAAGCGCCGGAAAGCGGCAACATCGCTTTGCATGACTTCGGCGAAGCTTTCGGGCGGCGTCGGGCGGAAATAAAGCCCGAACATACCGCCGATCGATTGCGCGGACAAAGCCGCGCCGGATTTCCTTGCGAGATCGCCGAGGCCGTCGGTCAACTGCTTTGTGCGAGCGTTGAGCGTGTCGAAAAAACCGGGCGCCTGAATCAACTCGAGCGTTTTCAAGCCGGCCGCCATCGCAAGCGGGTTGCCAGATAAGGTGCCAGCCTGGTAGACCGGGCCCACCGGCGACAGCCGCT
>JACMKV010000290.1 GCA_014379915.1 Burkholderiales bacterium | reverse complement strand
TGTAGCGGCGCGGCAACTGCCCGATGCGTTCGAGCTCGGCCAGCAAGTCGAGCGCCATGCGGCCGCTGCCCGCGCCTAGTTCGAGAATGTCGCCGCCAGCAATGTCGCCGCCAGTGCGGGCCAGCAGCGGCGCGAGTTGGCGGGCGAGCGTGCGCGCGAACAAAGCAGAGAGTTCGGGTGCGGTGATAAAATCGCCGCTTGCGCCAAATTTGGCGGCACCCGCGCTGTAATAGCCGAAGCCGGGTGCGTAGAGCGCCAGCTCCATGTAGCGCGCAAAGCTGATCCAGCCGCCGCTATCGGCAATCTCGCGTTCGATCCGTTCGCGAACCCGTCGACTGTGGCGCAGGGCATCGGCGCCAGGTTCGGGCAGGGGCGAGCGATTCGGTGGCTGGCGGTTGATGGTTCGACCTCGTACTGCAGCAAGTTTCGATTGAATAACAAAGAGGGGTGTCGTGCAAGGCAAGGTCGTGCTGATTACCGGAGGCGCGCGACGCGTGGGCGCGGCAATGTGCCGCTGGGTGCACGGCGAGGGGGCAAACGTCATGGTGCATTACCGCGCGTCGATGAACGAGGCGCGAGCCATGCAAGCCGAACTGAACGCGCGCCGCGCCGATTCGGTGGCGCTGGCGCGGGCCGATCTGCTCAAGCTTTCGGCGCTGCCCAGCTTGATCAAAAGCACGATCGAGCGCTTCGGCCGGCTCGACGTTCTGATCAACAATGCGTCGAGCTTTTTCCCGACTGCGATCGGCGAAATCACCGAGAAAGCCTGGGACGACCTGATCGGCACCAATCTGAAGGCGCCGCTGTTTTTGTCGCAGGCGGCGGCGCCGCAGCTCCGAAAGAATCATGGCTGCATCATCAACATTATCGACATCCACGCCGAGCATCCACTGAAAAACCATGTCATCTACAGCGTTGCTAAAGGCGGCCTGGTTGCCCTGACGCGCTCGCTGGCGCGCGAGCTCGGGCCTGAGGTGCGGGTCAACGGCATAGCGCCCGGCACCATTGTCTGGCCTGAGGACGAAGCGTGGTCGGACGAGGTGTCGCGCCAGCGCATCGTTCATCAGACGATATTGAAGCGCATCGGCGATCCGGATGATATTGCGCGCGCGGCAAAATTCCTGATCAGCGACGCGCCTTATTTGACCGGGCAGGTGATCGCGGTCGATGGCGGGCGAAGCGTGAATTTGTGATGCCGGGAAACGTCGCGAAAAAATTGTCATTCCGGCGAAAGCCGGAATCTGTCTACTCTTGAGAGTTCCATAAATCACGACGCACTCATTTCCTTGTCATTCTGGAGAAGCGCAGCGACGAAGAACCTGCAACGCAAACAGAGAAGCAGATCCTTCCCCCCCAGCCTCCGCTGGGGCTAAAGGCACTCAGGATGACACAACCCCCTTTGTCAAAGCTTAAGCATCCTGAGCTACGTCGAATCGCCATTACACGAGGTTTTTATGACATCGACCGCGATCAAACCCCCGCAAACCATGCTGCGTCTCGCCGGAAAAGCCATCGGCGATTACGCGATGATCCGCTCAGGCGACCGCATTTTGCTCGGCTTGTCCGGCGGCAAGGACAGTTTTTCGCTGCTGCATACGCTGCTCCACATGCAAAGCAAGTCACCGGTCAAATTCGAGCTGGCGGCGGCGACCGTCGATCCGCAATCGCCCGAATACGATCCGTCGCCGTTGAAAGCCTATATGGCCGAACTCGGCGTGCCGTACTTTTACCAAAGCTATCCCGTGCTCGAACTGGCGAAACAGAAAATGGGCAAGGCGTCGTTTTGCGCGTTTTGCTCGCGCATGCGCCGCGGCATGCTGTACGGCGCTGCACGGCGCGAAGGTTGTAACGTGCTGGCGCTTGCCCAGCATCTCGATGATCTTGCCGAAACCTTCATACTGTCGGCGTTTTTCGGCGGCAAGCTCAGAACCATGCAGGCGCACTACGTGAACGACGCCGGCGACCTTCGTATCATTCGGCCGTTCATCTATGTGCGCGAACGCCAGACTGCCGCTTTCGCGAAAAACGCCGGCCTGCCGGTGATCCCGGAAAATTGTCCGGCGTGCTTTGCGATGCCCATGCAGCGTTGGCAGACCAAACAGAAGCTAGCGCAGTTCGAGGCCGAAAATTTCAGGCTGTTCCCAAATTTACTGAGTGCGATGCGGCCGCTTCTTGGCGATGCGCCGCCCGAGCAGGAGCGCCCCGTCGACACGTTAGCGGCAGGCCCGCTTGCGGAAGACGGGGCCAAGGCGCGCTCCCCGCAAATGGCCGGCTTCGCCGGCAACGTGTCCGCGCGCCCTGAAAGAAGCAGCCGGCCTCGCTTGGTTAAGGCGAAAGCTGCTTGATCGAATTAGAAGCCTCTGGGTAAGTTGTCATTCCCGCGCAAGCGGGAATCTATGGTTCTCTTAACTATCTGAATCTGCATGGCTGCTGGATTCCCGCTTTCGCGGGAATGACAG
>JACMKV010000289.1 GCA_014379915.1 Burkholderiales bacterium | reverse complement strand
TGACGATGTCATCGAGAAACCGGCTCGCCTGCCGCGCATTGCGCGCGACTTCCGACATGCCTTTCTTGTTGTTGTCGAGCTCTTCGAGGATCACCATGGGCAAATAGATATCGTGTTCCTCGAAACGGAACAGGCTGGTTGGATCGTGCATCAGCACATTGGTGTCGAGCACGAACAGCTTGGTTTCGGAGCGCAGCCGGGTGACGATGGAGGCGGATTTACGTTGGGTCATGGTTGGTTGCTATGTAGAAGCGGCGCCCGCGGCGCTAATGGGCATTTGCGATTGCGACACCGGTAATCAAGGACATGTTGTCTCCGTGATTCCGGCGATATCACTTTCGTCTTTCAGCAGGGAAATCGCGAGTTCCTTGAAGTTGGCGGCCTGGATTCCAGCCGCGTGTATCTTAATGCATTCGTCATAGCGCTGGTAATGTGTAAGCGTCGAACGCAGGTAGGCCAGGTCGTAATGCCGTTCGAGCAACTCCTGAACCAGCACGTCCCATTCGCTGTTTTGCGCGAGCGCCGCCCAGCGGTCGATCACGGCGTGGCCATACAGCGTCGTCAGGCATTGCAGCTTTGCATTTAACGCCGCGACATTTTGCAGAAAGTGCGCGTATTCGCGCTGCAGTAGCTGTACGCGTAACTCGATTGGCGCTTCGAGGCGTATGCACGGCGCTTGCCAGATGCTGGCAATCAGGCTTTCGGGAACACGCAGGTTGCCGATCTTGCGGCTTTCGGCTTCGACATAAACCGGTTGTGAAGCGGAGAAACCGCATAACGCCGACCACACGCAGCTGTCGAACTTTTTCTGCGTCGGCTGCGCCTGATCCGGCATCTGGCCGAGCACCGAACCGCGGTGCGCCGCCAGCTGCTCGAGATCGAGCACCTGTGCGCCGTGCGCAGCGAGCGCCTGCAGTAGCAGACTTTTGCCGCTACCGGTCAATCCGCAGATCACGCGCCAGTCGAAATCCGCCGGCAACGTTTGCAGATCAGCGACGACAGCGCGCCGATAGGCTTTATAGCCGCCGTGCAGGCGGCGCGCGTTCCAGCCGACCTGACGCAGTATATGCGTGAACGCATCGCTTCTTGCGCCGCCGCGCCAGCAGTAGATCAGCGGCCGCCAGCCTTTCGGTTTGTCGACAAAACTGTTTTCGAGATGATGCGCGATATTGCGTGCCACCAGCGCCGCACCGATCTTTTTTGCCCGGAACGCCGATGCGCTATAGAGCAAGCCGACCTGCGCGCGTTCGTCATCGCTGAGTACCGGAAAATTGAGTGCGCCGGGAATGTGGTCGACGCTGAATTCAGCGGGCGAGCGCGCGTCGATGATCTCGTCAAACTCGTTGAGCTGTGCTACGGTGACTAGGTCTGATGACGCCATCAGAAGTGCTCCGAAAACGACGGCCGATTGTTCCTCTGAAACAGAAAACTGCTGGTCATTCCGATTTGCGAATATCGTTACAACGATACTGCGGTAAATTAAGTGTCATTGCCGCGAAAGCGGGAATCCAGAGTTCTCTTAACTATATGACTATATAGAGCTTCTTGATTCCCGCTTGCGCGGGAATGACAGCGATTGGGCCCTTGTTCAAAGCTTCCCTGACTGTCAGGCCCTCTCGCTGACCGAATGTCAGTCTACCTGAACCAGCAGTCCTCTTTAACAGCGCCATGGACACAACAAAAACCCCGATACGATTGACCGAGTTTTCGCATGGCGGCGGCTGCGGCTGCAAAATCGCGCCAGCCATGCTCAGCGATATCCTGTCGACTTCGCCGATTGCCGCATTGTGCCCCGATCTTCTGGTCGGCAATGATTCCAGCGACGACGCAGCGGTGTACCGGATCAACGATCAGCAGGCGATTGTCGCGACCACCGATTTCTTCATGCCGATCGTCGACGATCCGTTCGATTTCGGGCGTATTGCCGCGACCAATGCGTTGTCCGATGTTTATGCGATGGGGGCGAAGCCGCTGTTTGCGCTCGCCATCGTCGGCATGCCCGTCGACAAGCTGCCGATCGCGGCCATCCAGCAGATCCTGGCGGGCGGCGCATCGGTCTGCAATGACGCCGGCATTCCGATCGCCGGCGGTCATTCGATCGATTCGCCTGAGCCGATCTATGGCCTGGTCGCGATCGGCATCGTGCATCCCGACAAGGTCAAACGCAATGACGGCGCGCGGGCGGGCGACGTGTTGATCCTGGGCAAGCCGCTGGGTATCGGCATTCTCAGCGCCGCGCTGAAAAAAGGCGAACTCGGCGAACGGGGCTATCGCGACATGCTGGCCAGCACGACGCAATTGAACACGCCGGGCGCACCGGTTGCGGATCTGCCTGACGTGCATGCGCTGACCGATGTCACAGGTTTCGGCTTGCTCGGCCATCTGCTCGAAATGTGCCGTGGCGCCGGTCTCGATGCGGACGTCGAATTCAATCGATTACCGATCCTGGCCGACGCGCTCAGGCTCGCCGAATCGGGCTACGCGACCGGCGCATCGACGCGCAATTGGGCGAGCTATGCTAAATCCGTGCAGCTCGCGGAAGGCGTTTCGGAGTGGCAAAAAAAACTGCTGACCGATCCGCAAACCAGCGGCGGCTTGCTCGTCGCTTGCGCGCCGGGCGCGGAGGCCAACGTGCTGGCGATTTTCCACGACCAGGGATTCGCTTCGGCCTGCAAAATCGGCAGCCTGCGCGCGGGCAAAGGTGAAATCGCCGTACGTTGAGCGCTATACGTTGAGTGAACGCGCTGGTGAAATGTTGATCGCGCGTCCGGTAAATCGTTGCGGGAGCAACAGCGTTATTTCTCTCCGAAAATAGAGGCCCAGCCGCCCCGGCGTTTCTTTTTCCCCTTTTGTCCGACGTGACAATGTGAAATCTTTGCAGCGTCATTGTTGCGGAAACCCGCGATCGGACGAGCTACACAAGTACCGCTAAAGTGCCCTTCGACAGTCACACCGAAAACGCCGCGTCACCGCCTTCGACTTCATCCGCCGCGCTGAATCGCCTGAACTTGCGCGTCGCCAAGCTCGGCAATGGCGATTTGTTGCGCTGGAACGAATTTGTTTTCGCTTGCCCGGAAGCGGGTTTCTTTCATCGCGCCGAATGGCGGTCCATCATCGAGAACGTCTTCGGCTGGCGCACGCATTTTCTTTATGCGGAAAATGGCGCCGGTGTTCAGGGCGTTCTGCCGCTCGCCGAAGTCAAGGGCAGGCTGATCCGCCATGCCCTGATTTCTCTACCCTACTGTGTGCAAGCCGGCATCGTCGCGGCGAACGAAACGGCCAGCGACGCACTCGATGCCGCAGCACAAGCTCTGGCCGCCGATCTCGACGTCGACTATCTCGAATACCGCAGTCCGGATCGCGCGCATACGGACTGGCCATGCGACGCGTCCTATGCCTTGTTCAAATCCGAATTGAGTGCAGCAACGGCCTACGAGTTTTCTGCCATTCCCGGCAAGCGTCGCGCCATGGTGCGAAAAGCGCAACGTATCAGTTTGCGCAGCGAGATCGACGACGACATTACGCGCTTTTATCGCGCCTATTCCGATAGCGTGCGCCGCCTCGGCACACCGGTTTATCCGAGACGCTATTTCGCGGCGCTGAAGGCCGCATTTGGGCCGGATTGCGAAATCATGGCGATACAGAAAGATAGCCGAACGATCGCAACCGCGATGAGTTTTTTGTTTCGCGGCGAAACCACGCCTTATTACGCCGGCGGAACTGAAGCAGCGCGCGCGCTCGCCGGCAACGATTTCATGTATTGGGAGCTGCTCGGACGCGCAGCTCAACGCGGATTGCATACCTTCAACGCCGGTCGCGGCCGTCTGGGAACGGGCTCGTCGCATTTCAAGACGCTGTGGGGCTTCAAGCCGCAGCCGCTGCATTACGAATATCAGGTGCGGCGCGGGCTTGCGCCGATCAACGATCCGAAGGATCCACGTTATCGGTTGTTCATCAAACTTTGGCGGCGTCTGCCGCTGACGCTCGCCAATGCCCTTGGCCCGCGCTTGAGCCGCAATCTGTGCTGACGGCGACGCTCCGCGTCCTCAATCCGGGATGGATACAGGCTGGCGGTTCAACCACGCAACGACCACGCCCAGAATGATCATGCTGATGCCATCGAAGGCGATTTGCTTGAGCACGGTCATGCCCGGCATCGGCTGCACCGCGTAGTAGATCAGATACATCGGGACGGTGACGAGCGCCGCGACCGCCACGCCGTAACGCAGGCCTTGCATGAGGAACGGCTTGTGGGCCTTGCCCTGCAAATAAATCCAGACAAACGCGATCGCAAACACCACATGCGCCAGCAGCATGTAAGCGAAGTAATTGTGGGCGTCTTCCGGCGCGCGAAAAAGATTC
Organism: Burkholderiales bacterium; assembly: GCA_014379915.1. Lineage (GTDB taxonomy): Bacteria > Pseudomonadota > Gammaproteobacteria > Burkholderiales > JACMKV01 > JACMKV01. The sequence continues at coordinate 2,045 of JACMKV010000289.1, read as the reverse complement.
TGTAGCCGCGTATAGTCGTCGCCGAGCAGGACACCGTGCACGACGTAACCGAGGACCATCGATAGGACGAATATCACGACTATCGATATCAACAATCTCGCCATTTTTCTCTCTGTTGTCGGTGGGTTCGCGTGATTATGCGCGGGGGAGCATGGGGTGGACAACGGGTAGCTCGACTGATTTGCTCCCTCCCCACTCGCTGGGGAGGGTCGGGTGGGGATACGAAGAAAAGTGCCGGTGTAAAAACTATGCATTGCCTTCGCGACGGATCAGGCATCGCCTTCACGATAACCCGGCTTCAGTGTTGCGCAAGACGCCTTGGCGATCGCAAATGCCGCGCAATACGGTTCGAGCACCAGCCGGCTGAAGTCTTCCATAGCTTCTTCTTCTATCTTTGACGCAGCGCGAAAAGCGCACCCGGCATTTGCCGGATACGCTCAGCTCTGCTGGCTACGTTCGCGCTTTTTACAAGGAGAGATGAACGATTTTTGCCTGTTCAAGACCTGACCCCTTTTTGCTGATTCGTTCTATTTATTGATGAGATTGAGGAAATCTCGCAGGCTGAGGATTTGCACCTCTTCAATCGTTCCGAGTTCAAGCATCGCTCGATCTCCCGTGACAATCATTTCCGCCTGACCTTTGATCGCGCACTCGAGAACGCGATTGTCCGGGTCGTCGTGCAGAATTCGGACTTTCCCGCGGGGACGAATTATTTCCGCGAGGTCGGCAAGAAAAAGGGCAACGCGAGATAGTTCTTCGGGGTTGCGGCCGAACTTTCGCGCCAGCACTTCGAGCACTTCGAGGATGATTGGCTTGGAAATAAGAAGATCAAACTCGCCGTCCATTGCAGCATGAACTGCCTTCTCCGCGCGCCCACTGGGAAAGATAAACGCGGAAATATAGATATTGGTATCGAGAACCACCCTCACCGACCCAGCAGGCGCTCCAAATCTTTTTCAGTGAGCACCCCCTTGTCTTTGGCTTTCTTTGACCAGTAGCTCTGGACGCTTCGTAGCTCCGCCTTCAGCCGCGAGGACCGGGCCGCGCGCAGCGCGTCTTGAATAACCGCGCTCAGCGTCTTGCCTTCGGCGCGCGCGATCTCCTCGGCCGCGCGGGCAAGTTCGGGCGGCAGCGAAATGGTCTTCTTTACTGCTACTGTCATCGTTCAAGTCCAGTATGAATTATTACTACCAGTCTAGGCGAGGTTAAGCTTGTATTCAAGCACATCATGCCGAATAAAGCGTCGTCGTTTCATGCTCTACCATCTGGTGATAGACCGAAGGTTTCCCCGGCAAGCGGCGCGCGCCAAGCGCGTCCAGCAAAGCCCAGGCAGATCACCGCGAAAGCGGTGAACTTCACGGCTTCGATAAGGATAGCGAACGCTGTCCGCTGCCAGGCAAGCCGAAGCGCAGCAGATCGACTTGATGGATCATCGGATTCAGATAAGCGGCCTCGCGAAACAGGGTTGGCATATCGGCGATCGGGGAAAACATCTGCTGACGAACATCTGGATGATGTAGGCCGCGCTGGTGACCGTATTGAACGAATGCATCCCGCGCAGCGTGATCGCGAATATGCTGAAAAGACAAAACCATCCCGCGGTAGTCGCGATCGTGAGCGGCAATAGATCCCACCGGAATGACGCTAACGCGCGTTCGAAGTCGAACCCGAACAGCAGCAGATAATATGGGGGCCACCTTGTCCCAGAACACTAAGCCGATGTTAGTGATCCGTTGCCGGTGATCGCGATAGAAGAGGCAGGATGCCCGCCAAAGAGCGGTCGGAAGATCTGGAAGTTGGCAGCCGCTGACGCTGACGCGGTGTCCATTAACGCGGTTAGCTCAGTCCGAGCCGATGATTACCCGCATTGAATACCAACCTACGTAAATCAACCTGCCTTAACCAGCTGCGCAGCGAGTTGCGCTTTATCGGCAACCTTCAGCTTCGAGTATATGATCTGGATGTAGCTGCGCACGGTGGCGGGAGCAAGACCCAGCAAGCGCGCGACTTCCTTGTAGTTATGCCCATCGGTGAAGTGCTGCGCC
>JACMKV010000288.1 GCA_014379915.1 Burkholderiales bacterium | reverse complement strand
TGGCCCCGCCTCCCGCCCCGGATGGCTTCGCCAACGCCGTGTCGGCGGGGCCTTCCCCCGTCAAGGGGGAAGGAGTTGATGCCTAACCGCCGCGGTATTCCGGCTGCGGCTGCGCTGCAGCCGTCGTACGTTCGCCGGTTACTCTTTCGCCTTCCACCCGTTCGCTGTCTTCGCGCCGGAACGGCCAGCGCTTTTCACTGATACGCTGCAGCAGCACGTAGAAAACCGGGATCACGAAAATTCCGATCAGGGTCGCCATCAGCATGCCGAACACGACCGGCGTGCCGAGCGATATGCGCGCACTGGCGCCGGCGCCGGTGGCGATTGCGAGCGGCAAGGTGCCGAGAATGAACGCGAACGACGTCATCAAAATCGGGCGCAACCGCAATCGCGCGCCCTGCAGCGCCGCTTGCACGATCGGTTCTCCGCGTTCCCTGGCTAGCTTGGCGAATTCGATAATCAGAATCGCGTTCTTCGCGGCCAGCCCGATCAGCATGACCAAACCGATTTGCGCATAGACGTTGTTGTCGAGTCCGCGCAAGGTGAGCCCGAGAAATGCGCCGAGCACGCCGAACGGAATCACCAGCAAGATCGCAATCGGCATCGCCCAGCTTTCGTACAGCGCCGCCAAAACCAGGAAAACGAAAAGTAGCGATAACGCAAAAATGTACGACGACTGGCCGCCGGCTTTTTTCTCCTGATAGGTCGCGCCGCTCCACTCGTAACCGTAGCCGGTCGGCAGATTCCTGGCGACTTCTTCCATCGCCGTAGTTGCCTGACTCGTCGAGAAACCGGGCGCTGCCGCGCCGTTGATAGTCGCCGCGCGATACAGATTATGGCGCTCGAAATATTCCGGCCCGTTGATCGGCTTGATCGAGATCAGCGTCGTCAGCGGCACCATGTCGCCGGCCGTGCTGCGCACGTAGAATTTGCCGACATCCTCGGGATTGGCACGCGATAAAGCCTGGGCCTGCGCCTGCACGCGGAACGTGCGGCCGTACAAATTGAAGTCGTTGATGTAGGTGCCGCCGAGAAAGGTTTGCAAGGTCGAAAAAACATCGCTTAGCATGACGCCGTAAGTCTTGACCTTCTCGCGATCGATTTCGTATTCGATCTGCGGTACGCGATCGTCATAATTCGAAAACACCAGTCCGAGTTCGGGCCGCTTGCGCGCTTCGGCCATGAACTCCTGCAGCACTTGCGAGAATCGTGCGACATCGCCGCCGGCGCGATCCTGCAGCACGAATTCGAAGCCGCCAGCCGAGCCCAGACCGCGAATCGGCGGCGGATTCAGCACCAAGACGTTGGCGTCCTTGATTTCCTTGTTGAGGCTCGCCGTCAAGGTGCCGCGTATGCCGGTCGCCGAAAGATCGGGCCCCTCCCGCTCTTCCCACGGCTCGAGCCGGATGAATGCCGTGCCCGCATACGATGTGCTGAGACCGACCAGAAAATTGAATCCGGCGAGGGCTGCCACGCCGGCGACGCCTTCGGTATTGTTTGCCATGCTCACCAGCGAACGGATCGCGTTGGTCGTGCGCTCGAGCGATGCCGCCGGCGGCAATTGCACGACGGCCAGCATGTAGCCGAGATCCTCGTCAGGCACCAGGCCGCTCGGCCGCTTGACGATCAGGCCATACAGCACGACGAGCAGCACGACGAAAGTCAGCATGACCAGCGCCGAAAATCGAATCAGCCTGGTCACCGAAGCGGAATAGCCGGAAGTGAATTTTGCGAAGCCGCGGTTGAACAGATTGAAGAAACCGCCGAGCGGACCGCGCCGTTTGCCCTCCTCGTTCGGGCGCAGCAGCAGCGCGCACAACGCCGGCGTCAAGGTCAGGGCGGCTATCGCCGACAGGATCACCGAAACCGCCAGGGTCAAGGCGAACTGCTGATATAGCTGGCCGGTCAAGCCGCCGAGGAAGGCGACCGGAATGAACACCGCTGACAGTACCAGTGCGATCGCGATCACCGGCGCTGCGACATCGGCCATCGCCGCCTTGGTCGCTTCGCGCGCAGACTGCCGTTCGGTGTCGAGCCTGTGCTGCACGGCTTCGACGACGACGATCGCATCATCGACGACGATACCGATCGCCAGCACCATCGCGAACAGCGTCATGGTATTGATCGAAAAACCGAGCGCGGCGAACGACGCGAACGTGCCGATCAGCGACACCGGCACCACCAGCATCGGAATCATGGTCGCGCGCCAGCTTTGCAGAAACAGGAACACGACGACGAGCACCAGCGCGATGGCTTCGAACAGCGTCTCGACCACGCCTTTCAGCGACGCAGTGACGAACGGCGTCGTGCTGTACGGTATCGAATATTCGATGCCGGACGGAAAATTTTGCGCGAGCCGATCCATGGTCTCGGTAACTTCGCGCGCGACTTCGAGCGCATTTGCGTCCGCTTGCAGGAACACGCCGATGAGTGCCGCGGCCTTGCCGTCTTCGTTGACGTTGACCGAGTAGTCGGTCGCGGCGAGTTCGATGCGCGCGATATCTTTCATGCGCACGATCTGGCCGTTCGGCGCCGCGCGCACGACCATGTTTTCGTATTGCGACGGATCGGACAGGCGGCCGCGCACATTGACCGAATACTGCATCTGCTGGCCTTCCGGCGTCGGCGGCACACCGATACGGCCGGCTGGCGCGACGACGTTCTGCTCCTGCACGACGCGCGTCACATCCTGCGACGTCACGCCGAGGCGCGCCATCTTCTCGGGGTCGAGCCAGATGCGCATGCTGTAATCGCGCGCGCCGAAAATGCGCACGCCGCCGACGCCATTGATGCGCGCGATCGCGTCCTGAATGTTCAGTAGCGCATAGTTGCTCAAAAAGACGTTGTCATAACGACCGTCGGGCGAGGTCAGCGCCAGCACTTCGAGGAAATCAGTCGATTGCTTGCGCACCGTGACGCCCTGGCGGATCACATCGGCCGGCAACTGGCTTTGCGCGACGGCGACGCGGTTCTGCACCTCGACCGCAGCAATGTCCTGATCGGTGCCGACATCGAAGGTCACGGTCAGGCTGTAGCTGCCGTCATTGGCGCTCTTCGAGCTCATGTAAATCATGTTCTTCGCGCCGTTGACCTGCTGCTCGATCGGCGCCGCGATCGATTCGAGCACGACGCGCGCATTGGCGCCCGGCAGGCTGGTCTGCACCTGCACCTGCGGCGGCACGATTTGCGGATATTGCGCGATCGGCAACTGCAGGGCCGCGATCGTGCCGGCCAACAAAATGATCAGCGAAATGACCGAGGAAAAGATCGGCCGGTCTATGAAGAAATTCAGCATTTGGGGAATCCACAGGTAGTCACGGCACGGCGGAAACTATTCCTTGGGTCGCATCGGTTGTTTGGCTTCAGGCGAATTAAAAGGGTGTCGGGAGGGAGGGCTTATCACGCGAGCAGAGCGCTGAACCACCCCCCTCTCTGCCCAGTGGCTGCTCGTCGCTGAACCACCCCCTCTGCTGCGCAGTGGCCCCACCTTGAAAGAAGGGGAGGAACGTCCACAGCCGATGTGCGGGTTTGCAGTTCCCTCTTCTCCAATGGCGCAGGCCGATATGTAAACCCCTACCTTCCTTTAAGCCCTCCCCTTTGACGGGGGGAAGGTTGGGTGGGGGTGGTTGTTCGCATCGAAGTCCTTCGTACATCTCCCCCCATCCGGCGCGCGGACACGTTACCGCGAGAAGCGGCCGCTTGCGGGGAGCGCGCCTTGGCGGAACCCGGATCACGGCGAGCGAAGCTTTTGGGGCGGAGACGGGTTCCGGCGTCGCTCCCGCACCCGGCTGCTTCGCAGCTACCGTCTCGCGACGCCCCTCCCGCCCCGGAT
>JACMKV010000034.1 GCA_014379915.1 Burkholderiales bacterium | reverse complement strand
GGCTCGGAGTCGTCGAAGGCAGCGTCGTCAAGCAGAATGATGTGATCGCGCGGCTCGAGGAAGCCGATGTCGGCGCGACGCTCGAGCAAACCCGCGCCAACGTCAAACTCGCCGAAGCCAATCTCGAACAGGCGCGCGCCGAATTCAAAGACGCACAAAGCGCGCTCGCGCGTTCGCGCAGCCTGGTCAAGGATGGGGCGATTTCGCGCGCCGAGCACGACACCGCCGAGGCGCGTTTCGCAAAAGCCAAAGCCGCGATCAGCAGCGCCCAGGCGTCGATCGGCGTCGCCCGCGCCAACGTCAGCGGCGCCGAAGTCGCCGTCGATCAGACGCAGATACGCGCGCCGTTCGACGGCGTGATCCTGAGCAAGCACGCCAACGTCGGCGATGTCGTCACGCCGTTTTCATCGGCGCTCGACGCCAAGGGCGCCGTCGTCACCATGGCCGACATGGATACGCTCGAAGTCGAGGCCGATGTATCGGAATCGAATCTCGAAAAAGTGAAACCGGGACAGCCGGCCGAGATACAGCTCGATGCGCTGCCGAGCTCGCGCTTCCAGGGCGAAGTGCATCGCATCGTGCCGACCGTCGACCGCAGCAAGGCGACGGTGCTGGCGAAGATACGTTTTCTCGAACGCGACCCGCGCATCCTGCCCGAAATGAGCGCCAAGGTCGCGTTTCTGTCGGAGCGCTTGCCCGAGCAAAAGCGCGCCCCGCGCACAGCCGTGGCGGCCTCGGCAATCGTCGCGCGCAACGGTCGCGCCACCGCGTTCGTGATCGACGGCGAGAAGGTGAGCGCGGTAGCGGTCGAAACCGGCGACAAGCTGGAAGCTGGCGCGCGCAGCGGATCGGCTGAGATCGTCGACGAGCTGGTCGAGGTGCGCTCGGGGCTCAAGCCGGGCGACAAGGTCGTCCTGCGGCCGCTCGAAGGACTCGCCGACGGCGACAAAATTTCGATCGCCGAAAAGCAGAAATAATGGCGCTGGTCGAAATCCGCAAGCTGACCAAATCGTATCGGCGCGGCAGGGAGCGCGTGCCCGTGCTGCAAGACCTGAGCTTCGATATCGAGGCCGGCGAATTTCTCGCGCTAATGGGGCCGTCGGGCTCAGGCAAGAGCACGCTGCTGAACATGATCGCCGGCATCGACAAACCCGATTCGGGCACGCTGATCATCGACGGCGTCGACATCGTCAGCCTTTCCGAATCCGAACTCGCCGCCTGGCGCGCCGCCAACGTCGGCTTTATTTTCCAGTTCTACAATCTGATGCCGGTGCTGACCGCGTTCGAGAATGTCGAGCTGCCGCTGCTGCTGACCGATCTGTCCGGTCGCGAGCGCAAGCGTCATGTGAGGGCCGCGCTCGGCATGGTCGGCCTCGCCGATCGTGTTACGCATTATCCGGGCGAGCTGTCCGGCGGCCAGCAGCAGCGCGTCGCCATCGCCCGCGCGTTCATAACCGATCCGGCGATTCTGGTCGCCGACGAGCCGACCGGCGATCTCGATCGCGTATCGGCGCAGGAGATCCTGAATCTTCTGGCGCGGTTGAATCGCGAACTGAGCAAAACCGTCATCATGGTCACGCACGATCCGCACGCCGCGCAAACCGCGCACAGCATTCGGCATCTCGAAAAAGGCGAATTCAGCGAGGCGATCGTCGTCCATTGACGGTTGTTGCCTGCTTCTTCCGAACGTCCCATACTGTTTTTATGGCTGCTATAGATACATCCGCGCTCAAACAGTTGCCCATCCCTGATCGTCTTTCGGTGATAGAGGATATCTGGGACTCTATCGATCATGACTCCGCAGATCTGCAGGTACCGCAGTGGCATCGCGAAGTATTGCGTAAGCGTCTCGCGGCCTTTCGCGCGAATCCTGTCGAGGGAAAGCCTTGGCCGGAAGTTCGTCGGCGCATAGAGCGAGGCCAAGAATCCGAAGAGTAACGGTTGTTCCAGAAGCCGAACTTGATTTAGCCCAAAGCAGCGGGTGGTATGCAACACAACGTCGCGGCTTGGGAGACAAGTTCCTCGACCAGGCCGAGATGCTTTTTGATCGGATTAGTCGGTTTCCATTCTCCTTTCCCGTTGTCGAACCACCGTTTCGAAGAGCCTTATTCAGGCGTTTTCCTTTTGCGGCCTATTTTCTAGCCGAGAACGACGAGTCACGCTATTTGCGGTTTTACATCAACGTCGTGAACCGGGCGCCTGGAAGGAACGGCTCGGAATGTAAGCGATGCAACTCCTGAAACTGATCCTGCGTAACGCGTTGCGCCACAAGCTGCGCACCGGGTTGACCGTGCTCGGCATCATCGTCGCGACGCTTGCGTTCGGCTTGCTGCGTACGGTCGTCGACGCGTGGTACGCGGGCGCGGAATCGGCGTCGGCGGCGCGTCTCGTCACGCGTAATTCGATTTCGCTGGTGTTTCCGCTGCCGATCACTTATCAGGGCAAGATACGCCAGATCGAGGGGGTCGCGGCGGTGTCGTATGCGAACTGGTTCGGCGGTGTTTACATCAACGAGAAAAATTTCTTCCCGCAATTCGCGATCGACGCGCAAAGCTATCTCGATCTCTATCCTGAATACCTGCTTCCCGAAGCGCAGAAAAAAGCCTTCATGCAGGACAAAAGCAGCTGCATCATCGGCGCCAAGCTCGCGGAAACGTATGGCTTCAAGGTCGGCGACACGATTCCGCTGCGCGGCACGATTTATCCGGGAACCTGGAATTTCGTCGTGCGCGGCATCTATCAGGGCGCGGCCGAAAATACCGATCGCTCACAATTTTTCTTTCACTGGAGTTATCTGAACGAGACGCTGAAAAAAATCGTGTCGCGCCGCGCCGAAAACGTCGGCGTCTACGTGGTCGGTCTGGAAGACGCTGACGACGCGGCGGAAGTGGCCGGCCGCATCGACGCGACATTCCGCAATTCTCTTGCCGAGACGCTGACCGAAACCGAAAAAGCGTTTCAGCTCGGCTTCGTGTCGATGACCGAAGCGATCGTGATCGCGATCCGCATCGTGTCGTTCGTCGTTATCGGCATCATCATGGTGGTGATGGCGAATACCATGGCGATGACCGCGCGCGAGCGCCGTCCCGAATATGCGACCTTGAAGGCGCTGGGCTTCGGCCCGGCTTTCGTCGCCGCATTGTTGTTCGGTGAATCGCTGGCGATCGCGTTGTTCGGCGGAACGCTCGGGGCGCTCGCGACTTTTCCGGTCGCCGAAAAATTCGGCGCTGCAATGGGTACGTTGTTTCCGGTATTCAACGTCAGCGTCGAAACCCTTACCATGCAGTTGACCGCAGCAGCAGCCGTCGGCCTGATCGCCGCAGTGCTGCCGGCAATACGCGCGGTCAGGGCGCCCATTGTGGAAGGTCTGCGCAGCATTGGCTAAAAAACTACTGCGCTAGCCAATACTTCGTTGCTCAGGGCCTTGGAATGCTCATGTACTGATGTGCCGCCGCACCACGGTACCCGAAGGGCTTGGTGCGGGAGCGGCGGCAGCGGCTGTTCCCGCTCCAAGCGCTTCGCGCCTCCGTGTCACAGCCGCATTCCGCTTCCTCACTCCTTCGCGCCTTGTGCGCCCGCGAAGCGCGGAGCAGGGGGGGCTTTGGGGATGCGACCGCGAAGCGGGATGCCAAGCGCCGGATGAATGCGGTCGCTGTGCGCGCCTTCGGGGTCGCATCCACGCCGGCAGGCGTGGAAT
>JACMKV010000287.1 GCA_014379915.1 Burkholderiales bacterium | reverse complement strand
TGGGCATACGGGTCGCTCGTAACTCGTAACATTCGGCCGCCATCCCGCGAGCGCAAGCGACGTCGCATAATGCAAGCAGTTCGTGCTCGTCGCGCGAATGACCGATTCGAATCGCTTCCACGTCCCTCGGTTGAATTAACAGACTATTAAGGAGGCCCTGAACAACTCCTATCGCCGTCATTCCCGCGAAAGCGGGAATCCAGAAGCTGGACAAAATCGGGCAGTCAAGAGAACTCTAGATTCCCGCTTTCGCGCGGAATGACAACTTTAATCAGAGGTTCCTTAGCAACCAAAGTCAACAAAAGTCACCTTCCCGACATGCCGGACCCCGCGCTCAATGACGAGCTTCGCGAAGAACTGCGGCGGCTCGAAAATGCCGACCTGTTGCGCAGCCGGCGCATGCTCGAAAGCCCGCAAAGTGCGCGCGTTGTGGTTGATAACCGTCCCTGTCTGGCGTTCGCGAGCAATGATTATCTCGGCCTCGCAAATCATCCTGCCATCATCGCTGCCGCTATCGCCGGCGTCCAGGCGTTTGGTGTCGGCGCCGGGGCATCGCATCTGATCACCGGTCACAGCTCGGCGCATCATGCGCTCGAAAAAGATCTCGCCCGGTTCGTGGATTTCCCTGCGGCATTGCTGTTTTCGACCGGCTACATGGCAAATATCGGAACGGTAACGGCGCTGGCTGGCCGTGGCGACGCGATTTTTTCCGATGCGCTCAACCACGCTTCGCTGATCGATGCGGCGCGTTTGTCGCGCGCGGATATTCACCGCTATCCCCATCTCGACGTCGATGCCCTCGGCAAATCACTCGCCGCTTGCCGTGCCAGAAGAAAGCTCGTGATCAGCGACGCTGTATTCAGCATGGACGGCGACATCGCGCCGGTCCCGACGCTGCTCGCGTTATGCGAACGCCATGACGCGTATTTGTTGCTCGATGACGCGCATGGCTTCGGCGTTCTCGGTACAGGCGGCCGCGGCGTCCTCGAACACTTTGCGATCCAGTCGCCGCGCATAATCTATATGGCGACGCTCGGCAAAGCGGCCGGCGTAGCGGGCGCCTTTGTGGCCGGCTCGACGGAATTGATCCGGTTTCTGATTCAGCGCGCGAGGACTTATATTTATACGACGGCGATGCCCTCTTTGCTCGCTTGCGCAGTATCGGCAAGCCTGACCGTCATTGCCGACGAAAGTTGGCGACGCCAGCACTTGCAGCGTCTGATTGCACGGCTCAAGTCGGGCTTCGATTCGAACGCGTGGCGTCTGCTGCCGTCCGACACGCCGATTCAACCGCTGCTTCTGGGCTCGAACCAAGCGGCGCTGCGGGTCAGTGCGGCATTGAACGAGCTCGGCATTCTGATACCCGCGATTCGTCCGCCGACGGTGCCCGAGGGCAGCGCGCGTCTGCGCATCTCGCTGTCGGCCGCGCACAGCGAAGCCGATGTAAGCGAACTGATTTCGGCTTTACGCGAGGTCGAAGCGCACTGCCTCAACGAGCCAGCGCCGGCCATGCGCAATGCGGGATGATGCGGGCCTGGTGCGGCGCGCGTTTGAGCGTGCGGCGTCCGGCTACGACGCGGTATCCGCGCTGCCGCGCGAGGTCGGCAGCCGTATGCTCGAGCGTCTGCAGTACGTCAAGCTGGCGCCCGGACCTATCCTCGACGCCGGTTGCGCGACCGGCGCGGATAGCCGCGAATTACGAGCGCGCTATCCCGATGCTCATGTCATAGCGCTCGACCTCGCGCTGGCGATGCTGAAGCGCGCGCAGAGCATGATCCGAAGCTCGGCGTTGATCTGTGCCGATATCGCGCGCCTGCCGATTCGCGATGAAAGCACGGCGATGGTCTGGTCCAACCTGGCCTTGCCATGGGCCGGATACGGCGTTTTCGCCGAACTCCAGCGCGTGCTCGCGCCTGGCGGCCTGCTGATGTTCAGCACGCTCGGCCCCGATACCCTGAAGGAATTACGCGCAGCGTGGCGCGACGGCTATAGCCACGTAAACGAGTTCAGCGATATGCATGACATCGGCGACGGTCTGGTCGAAAGCGGCTTCACGGCGCCCGTCATGGAACGTGAAGAGATCACAATGACCTACTCGTCAGCGTGCGGTCTGCTGGCGGAATTGAAGGCGCAGGGCTCGCGGACCTTGAATCGGAAAAGACGGCGCGGACTGGGCGGCAAAGCTTGTTGGCTTGAAGCTATCGACAGCTACGACGCAATGAAGCGAGATGACCGCGTGCCGGCGACCTTCGAAGTCATCATCGCGCATGCGTGGAAACCCGAGCGGCGTCGCTCCGATGCCCGTCCGATCAAGATGTATACGCGCCGGCCGCCCGATGTCTAAAGCTTATTTCGTAACCGGCACCGACACCGGCGTCGGCAAAACCGTGGTCGCCTGCGCGCTGTTGCGCGCGTTTGCCGGTCAGGGGAAATCGGTTATCGGTATGAAGCCGGTCGCCGCCGGCTGCGCCGATGACGGCTACGACGATGTCGAGCAGTTGATTGCTGCCAGCAATATCGAAGCGCCTCGCGGTCTGATCAACCCTTACGCGCTGCCGCTGCCGGTCGCGCCGCACATCGCCGCGCAGTTTGCCGGAGTCGACATCGACATCGATATCATCGCCAGAGCTTATGCGCGGCTCCAGGCCAGCAGCGACATCGTGATCGTCGAGGGCGTCGGCGGCTTCAAGGTTCCTTTGAACTCGCATCAGGACAGCGCCGATCTCGCGCAGCGATTGGCGTTGCCGGTGATTCTGGTCGTAGGCATGCGGCTCGGTTGTCTGAACCACGCGTTGCTGACGGCCGAATCGATTCGCGCGCGCGGCCTCGTGCTTGCGGGCTGGATCGCGAACCGGATCGATGCGGCGATGCCGATGTTCGAGCAGAACGTGAGCGCCCTCGAAGAGCGGCTGCGATGCCCGCGGCTGGCGACGCTTTCATGGCGGCCGTGGTCTGCGCAAGGCGCCGACGCGCTATCACTCACTCTGCTGGCTTGAGATCATGATCGCGCTCCTTCAGCGCGTAATTTCCGCCCACGTTGTCATCGACGGCGCAAACATCGCGGCGATTGACAACGGCCTGCTTGTTTTCATCGCCGTCGAAGGCAACGACACCGAGGCGCAGGCGCAACGGTTGCTCGAACGCATTTTGACGTATCGCGTTTTTTCCGACGGCGATGGCAAAATGAACCTCAGCGTGCGCGATGTCGAGGGCGGTCTGTTGCTGGTCCCGCAGTTCACGCTCGCGGCGGATACCGGCAGAGGCACGCGGCCGAGCTTCAGCGCAACTGCCCTTCCCGATCAGGCGCAGCGATTGTTCGATACGATTGAAACGCTGGCGCGGGAGATGCACGATGAGGTGGCGGCGGGCCATTTCGGCGCCGATATGAAAGTACACCTGATAAACGATGGGCCGGTCACGTTTTGCCTGAAGTGCAATGCTGGCCGCACCGCTGCGCCGAGGCAATCGCTGTAAACGCGCGCGTTCAGTGTCAACGGGCCAGTTCATGGCCATTGGCATTGCGCGCGCCTTGCCTTGCCCTGGCCGCTATGCTAAATTTTAGCAGCGTGCGAGGCTGGATTCACAGTGATCGCGCCATCCTG
>JACMKV010000286.1 GCA_014379915.1 Burkholderiales bacterium | reverse complement strand
TGCTCCCAAAGCCGATGCTCCCAAAGCCGATGCTCCCAAAGCCGATGCTCCCAAAGCCGATGCTCCCAAAGCCGATGCTGCTCCTGCGGCCGGCGCTGCTGCTCCCAAAGCCGATGCTGCTCCTGCGGCCGGCGCTGCGGGTGGTGCATCGTATAAAGTGAGCGAGGACGGCAAAAAGGTGGACGAAAAAACGTTCCAAGGTTATCAGACCTACATGAGCATTTGTGTTTCCTGCCATGGCCGGGACGCGACCGGCGGTATGGGAGGTGGCGCAAATCTGGTGGAAGGATTGAAGAAGCTGTCCGACCAGGATACCAAGCAGACCATTTTGAACGGTCGCCCCGGAACCCTGATGACAGGATTCAAAACAGTTCCCGCCGTGGCTGACAATATCGACGGTCTTTACGGCTATTTGAAAGGCCGTTCCGACGGCAAGATCTGGCCTAAAACGTTGGAAAAGATGTAGTGAGATTTAGATGCAGCCGAGTGTTGGAAGTCGTTCCCCGTCCGCGCACTAAGTTGTATCGGCGTTAACACCCGCTCGCGTTACCGAGTTTTCGCTCATTGCTCCGCTCAGTGGTATGGCAGAGGATCTGCATGCCAACCAGTCGACGATAAAGCGGGTGCGTGGCAGGCCGGCGCCGGACGGCATGGCAGACCCTGGTTTTGGACTTTGCGGCTAATGAGTCGCGTTGTAGAGAACAAACCAGCTTCGCCGATCCCACGCTGGCTTTACAACGTTGAAGTTGAGATTTGCCTGTAGTGCCGATAGTGCGCACGTTGGATTCCACGCCTCGTCATCGGCGATTTCACGGGTGCCGGATGATCGCCCTAAGGTAGCTGTCAGATCGTGAGCCGGCCGGCTGAAATAGTAGCTCGATGCGGCAGATGATCGAAATCCATATAAAGGAAGTTGTCATGAATCGCTTCTTGTTTATCGGATTACCCAGCTTGTTGTCCGCCACAATGGCTGCGCTGTTTTCCGCTGCCGTCCATGCTCAGGAACCAGCCCGGGACGCCGCGCAGGCGCCAGCAAACAAAGACGCCGCGCAGGCGCCCGCTAAAGGCAGCGCTGCGCCTTCAGCCCTTAGCGTTTGTGCAGATCCGAATAATCTGCCGTTTTCAAATCGCAAAGGTGAAGGATTCGAAAACAAGATCGCGGAATTGTTTGCCAGGGAAATGGGCGTACCCGTCGAATACACGTGGTATCCGCAGCGCTTCGGTTTTATTCGCAATACGCTGCGCGCCAGAATACCGGAGAAGAACGGCTATAAATGTGACGTCATTATTGGCGTGCCCGAGGGTTACGGGGAAGCCGCGACGACAAAGCCGTATTTCACTTCAAGCTATGCGATGGCTTTCCTGAAAGGCCGGGGCCTGGACGGCGTGAAAACGCAGGAAGACCTTTTGAAGCTTCCGCCGGAGCAGCTTCAAAAGCTCAAATTCGGTGTGTTCGCACAAAGCCCGCCGGTCGACTGGCTGCTCGCCAACAAGCTGTTCGACCAGGCGATCAGCTACCAAAAGCAGACCGGCGATCCTGCTCAATATCCAGGTCAGGTAATCGAGAATGATCTCGTCAAGGGCGATGTCGACGTCGCTTTCATCTGGGGTCCGATCGCCGGCTATTTCGCTAAACAGGCTAAAGACGCGCAGATCGCCGTCGTGCCGATGCACGCGGTGCCCGGCTCTAACGTCCAGTATGGTTACCCGATCGCGATGGGCGTGCGCCCGGCCGATAAAGACCTGAAAGCGCAGCTCGATAAAATGATTGCAGGTAACCAGGAAAAAATCGACCAGATTCTGGACGATTACGGTGTGCCGCGGGTAGATGCCAGGAAGTGATCGCGTGAACCTTGTCCGGTTTCTCTTGCATCGCGGGAGGCTGGGCAAACTGCTCGTTGCGACGCTGAGCGCCGTTTCGACCTGCGCGAATCCAGCGTTCGCGGTCGATCGCGATCTGTTTATCAAATTGTCGCCCAGCGTTCTGAAGGTCGAGGCATTCAATCCGGATGGCAGCATCTCGATCGGCTCCGGCGTCATGGTGGCCGAAGGCGCGGTTGCGACCAACTGCCATGTCACGCGCCGGGCGCGCCGCATCGAGTTGATCAAAGGCGGCCTGCGCTGGGTGGCGCAAAGCCAAAGCAGCAATGTGCGACACGATTTGTGCCTGCTCTACGCGCGCCACGCGAGTGTTCCGGTTGTCGCCATGAACAGCTCGAAACTGAAGCCGGGTCAAACGGTGACAGCAGTCGGGTTTATCGGTGGACTCGGCCCGCGTTTTTCCGAAGGTCAAGTCAAGGCCCTGCACGATTATGACAAAGGGATGGTGATCCAGAGCAGTACGCCGTTCACTTCAGGAGCGAGCGGCGGTGGCCTGTTCGATGAATACGGGCGGCTGGTTGGCCTCGCGACATTCAAGGCCAGACGCGCGCGCGACGATTATCATTTTTCGCTGCCGATCCAGTGGGTGATCGACCAACTCGAGGCGGACGATGCGATTCCGGTCGGCCCACTATCCGCTGAGGAGCCTTTCTGGCAGCAGAAAGACGAGCAGCCTTTTTTTCTGCGGGCGCTGGCCATGGAAGCGAGCAGCAACTGGAAAGGCTTGCTCGACGTATCGGCAGACTGGGCCCGCGCGGAGCCAGCCAACGCGCATTCTTGGGTTGCGATCGGGAAGGCGCATTTCCATCTCGATCAGCACAACGCGGCAATTGCGGCATACCGCAAGGCGACCGCTATTGACGCCGAAGACGGCGAAGCATGGTTTCAACTCGGGCTTGCTTTTGCCGACAAAGGGGAAAACAGCGAGGTCAAGGAAGTGCATATGGTCTTGAGGAGCATCGATCCCGACCTTGCGGAGCAGTTAGCCGACGCCGCACTCCGTTAACAGGCTCTGAGTAATTCCCATCACCGTCATTCCCGCGAATGCGGGAATCCAGAGGTTTTGCACAATCAGATAATTAGACAACTCTAAAATCCCGCTGGAGCCTGCCCTCGAGTGCTTTAATCGGGGGCGGGAATGACAACTTAACCAGAAGTTCCTTAAAAGTCTGTTAGGTTTTCAGCGCGCATCCGGTATCGGAACGCATAGCCATCCATCCAGTCCAAAACGTTCGTATCGCCGTTCAGGAGATTATAGTGTCGAAAATTTTTGCTTCCGCAGCGGTTTTGCTGCTGGTCTTTGCACCGATCGTCCACGCTCAGGAAAACCATTCGGACGCCGAGGTGCTGCTGTTCGAGACCAATCATCTGAAGGAAATAACCGAACCCACGGTCCTGCAATACGAGTTCAAGAAGGACGGCGCGCTTGAGAACG
>JACMKV010000285.1 GCA_014379915.1 Burkholderiales bacterium | reverse complement strand
CGCTCGGCGGTGATTTCGGCACTGCGCATCGCGCAACAGGAGAAGGGCTGGGTGTCGAATGCGACCATGGATTTCGTCGCGCAATATCTCGGTATACCGAGCGTTGCGGTTTACGAAGTCGCGACATTCTACGAAATGTTCGATCTCGCACCGACCGGCAAATGCAAGATCACGCTCTGCACGAATCTCCCGTGCGCGTTGTCGGGCGCGAACGAGGCGGCAGCGCACTTGAAGCGCAAGTTTAATATCGGTTTCGGCGAGACCAGCGCGGATGGCAAAGTCACATTGAAGCAGGGCGAATGCTTCGGCGCGTGCGGCGACGCGCCGGTCATGCTGATCAATAATCACCAGACGCGCAGCTTCATGACGCCGGAAAAAATAGACCAGATGCTGGTCGAGATCGAACACGGGAAGCCCGCGGATGAGTGACCAGACCGCAAAACCAGAGCAAATCATCCTCGCCGGCCTGGACGGTGAGCGAACTTGGCGCCTGGCCGATTATGACAAGCGCGGCGGCTACGCAGCGCTGCGCAAGATTCTCGCCGACAAGATGACGCCTGACGCGGTCATCAACGAAGTCAAGAAATCGGGCTTGCGCGGCCGCGGCGGCGCCGGGTTTCCGACTGGTCTGAAATGGAGCTTCATGCCGAAGCATGCCGGCGAGAGGTATCTGGTCTGTAATTCCGATGAAGGCGAGCCCGGAACGTTCAAGGATCGCGACATCATGCGCTACAACCCGCATATCCTGATCGAAGGGATGGCGATCGCGGCTTATGCGATGGGCATAAAGGTCGGCTATAACTACGTGCATGGCGAGATCTGGGATGTTTATCAGCGCATGGAGGACGCGATTGCCGAAGCGCGTGAGGCGGGTTTTCTCGGTGACAATATTCTCGGCTCGGATTTCAGCTTCCAGCTCTATAACACGCACGGCTACGGCGCCTATATTTGCGGTGAAGAAACCGCGTTGCTAGAATCGCTGGAAGGTAAAAAAGGCCAGCCCCGCTTCAAGCCGCCGTTTCCGGCGACTTTCGGTTTGTACGGCAAGCCGACGACGATCAATAACACCGAAACGTTCGCCTGCGTACCTTGGATCATCCAGCACGGCGGCGAACACTTTCTGGCGATCGGCAGACCAAATAACGGCGGCACCAAAATCTTCTCGGTATCGGGCCACGTCACCCGGCCTGGCAATTACGAAGTGCCGCTCGGTACCCCGTTCGCCAAATTGCTCGACATGGCCGGCGGCATGCGCGGCGGCCGGCCACTGAAAGCGTGCATCCCGGGCGGCTCGTCGATGCCGGTGCTGCCGGGCGAGGTCATGCTGCAGGCCGATATGGATTACGACTCGATCGCCAAAGCCGGCTCGATGCTCGGTTCCGGCGCTGTCATCATCATGGACGATACGGTGTGCATGGTTCGCGCGCTCGAGCGGTTGTCGTATTTCTATTACGAGGAGTCATGCGGCCAGTGCACGCCGTGTCGCGAAGGCACCGGCTGGCTGTATCGCGTCGTCCATCGCATCGAGCACGGCCAGGGCCGGCAAGCGGATCTCGATCTGCTGCTGTCGGTTGCCGGCAATATTCAGGGGCGCACGATTTGCGCGTTCGGCGACGCGGCGGCGCTGCCGGTGAAAAGCTTTATCCAGCACTTCCGCGCCGAGTTCCAGCATCACATCGACCATCGCGAATGCCTGGTTTCGCATGAAGTGAAAGCTGCGGCATGAATGCGCCAGTGCAGAATCTGATCGCGCTCGAAATCGACGGCAAGCCAGTCGAGGTCGCGCCGAACACCACGGTGATCGAGGCTGCCAATCAGATCGGCATTTTCATTCCGCACTTCTGCTATCACCGCAAGCTGTCGATCGCGGCCAATTGCCGGATGTGTCTGGTGCAGGTCGAGAAAGCGCCGAAGCCGTTGCCGGCGTGTGCGACGCCGGCGACGCCGGGAATGAAGGTGCATACGCATTCCGATTACGCGGTCGACGCGCAGAAATCAGTGATGGAATTCCTGCTGATCAACCATCCGCTCGACTGTCCGATATGCGATCAGGGCGGCGAATGCCTGTTGCAGGATCTCGCGGTCGGCTATGGCGCCGGCAAATCGCGTTATGAAGAAGACAAGCGCGTGGTCCCGAACAAGAATCTCGGGCCGCTGATTTCGACCGACATGACGCGCTGCATCCACTGCACGCGCTGCGTGCGTTTCGGTCAGGAGATCGCCGGCCGCATGGAACTCGGCATGGCCGGGCGCGGCGAGCACGCGGAGATCCTGACCTTCGTCGAAAAGACGGTCGACGCCGAACTGTCGGGCAACATGATCGATTTGTGCCCGGTCGGCGCGCTGACCTCCAAGCCGTTCCGCTACACAGCGCGGCCGTGGGAACTGTCGCGCCGCAAGTCGATCAGTCCGCATTGCGGCTTCGGCAGCAATTTGATCGTTCAAGTCCGGAGCGGACGCGTGATGCGCGTGCTGCCGCGCGAAAACGAAGAGATCAACGAGTGCTGGCTGTCGGACAAGGAGCGTTTTTCCTACGAAGGCCTGAATTCGCCCGAGCGCCTGACGCGGCCCATGATCAAGGACGGCGGCCAGTGGCGCGAGTGCGACTGGCAGCAGGCGCTGGGATTCGTCGCCGATAAATTAAAAGCGATACGCGCGCAGCACGGCGCTGAACAAATCGCCGCGCTGGCAAGCCCGCATCAGACGCTGGAAGAGTTGCACCTGTTGCAAAAATTGCTGCGCGGCATCGGCAGCGGCAGCATCGACCATCGCCTGCGCCAGTCCGATTTCAGCGCTGATGCCTCGCTGCAGGGCGTTCAGTGGCTCGGCATGAAGATCGCTGATTTGAGCAGGCTGGATCGCGTGCTGGTCATCGGCAGCAATCTGCCCAAGGACCATCCGCTGATTGCCCATCGGCTGCGTCAGGCGGTCAAGAAGGGTGCTGCGATCAGCGTCGTCAATCCATTCGACGACAACTGGCATATGGCGATGGCGCACAAGGTCATAAGCGCGCCGCATGCGATGATGGCTGCGCTTTCCGAGATCGTGGTTTCTTCGAACAAGTCCGCAAACGGGCAGAGCAGCGAAACCGCGGCAAAAATCGCGGTCAGCCTCAAAACCGGCCAACACAGCGCGATCTTCCTTGGCAACCTGGCTCAACATCATCCGCACGCCGCGCAATTGCACTGGCTCGCGCAACAGCTGGCCCAGACAACCGGCGCGACGCTTGGTTTTCTCGGCGAAGCGGCCAACAGCGTCGGCGCTTATCTTGCCGGCGCAACGCCATTTCATCGCGGCGCGCGAGGGCTCGACGCCGCAGCGATGTTGAAGAATCCGCGTAAAGCCTATCTGCTGCTCGGCAGCGAAATCGAGCTCGATGCCTATAACCCGAAGCTCGCGATGGCGGCGATGCAGGCCGCCGAATTCGTCGTTGCGTTGAGCGCATATCGCCATCGCGCGACCGACTATGCGCACGTGATGCTGCCGGTCGCGCCGTTTTCGGAAACGTCGGGAACCTTCGTCAATACCGAGGGCCGCGCGCAGACTTTCAACGGCGTCGTTCCGCCGCTGGGCGAAACGCGGCCGGCATGGAAGGTCTTGCGCGTGCTGGGCAATCTGCTCGGCCTCGATGGCTTCGATTACAACAGCAGCGAGCAGGTATACGCCGAAATGAACGTGTCGTGGAACCTGCCGATGTCGCTGAATAACAAACTGGCCAGCGCCCCGGCTCGTCATGCGGTCAAACCTGATGCGGACAGGGCCGATGCGGTGGCGGCCAAAGCGGGATTGCAGCGCGTCGGTGACGTGCCGATCTACCAGTCCGACCCGGTGGTTCGCCGCGCCGTTTCGCTGCAATTGACGCACGACGCGGTTGTGCCGGTCGCCTCGATCAACAGCCCGCTGTACCGGCGCCTGCAGCTTGCGCCAGGCGATCAAGTGAAGCTGCGCCAGGAGGGCGCCGAAATCGTGCTGGCGGTAACCGTCGACGACGGATTGCCGAACGACACTGTGCGCGTCGCAACCGGGCATCCGATGACCGGCGAGCTGGGCGGCGCATTCGATACCATCGAGATCGAACGCGCGGCCCGGGTCGGCGATGATGCAGCGATGATACAGCGATGATGGATTCCGTCGAACAGTTGCTGGGGCCTGCCTGGCCGGTCGTGTGGACCTTGGCCAAAATCGTTGCCATCGTGCTGCCGCTGGTTTTGTCGGTCGCCTACCTGACCTTGGCCGAGCGCAAGGTCATCGGCTACATGCAGGTTCGCATCGGTCCGAATCGGGTCGGCTTCCGCGGCTTGCTGCAGCCGTTCGCCGACGTGCTCAAGCTGTTGATGAAGGAAGTCATCGTGCCGTCGGGCGCGAACAAATTTCTGTTCGTGCTGGCGCCGGTGATGACCATCATGCCGGCGATGGCGGCGTGGGCGGTGGTGCCGTTTTCGCCGGAACTCGTGCTCGCCAATGTCGACGCCGGCCTGCTGTACATCCTCGCGATCACGTCGATGGGTGTCTATGGCGTCATCATTGCCGGCTGGGCATCGAATTCGAAGTATGCGTTTCTCGGCAGCATGCGCTCGGCCGCGCAAATCGTGTCGTATGAAATCGCCATGGGCTTCGCGCTGGTCGGCGTGCTGATGGCGGCGCAAAGCTTGAACCTGGTCGACATCGTCAACGGCCAGCGCGGCGGCGGCTTCTGGAGCTGGTACTGGCTGCCGCTGTTCCCGCTGTTCCTCGTCTATCTGATTTCGGGCGTCGCCGAAACCAATCGCGCGCCGTTCGACGTTGCCGAAGGCGAAACGGAAATCGTCGCCGGCTTCCACGTCGAGTATTCGGGCATCGCATTCGGCGTGTTCTTTCTCGCCGAGTACGCGAACATGATTCTGATTTCGGCGCTGTGCTCGATCATGTTCCTGGGCGGCTGGCTGCCGCTGGTCGACACGCCGTTGACGTTCATTCCGCCGATCTTCTGGCTGCTCGGCAAGATCGCCTTCGTGTTGTTCCTGTTCCTGTGGTTTCGCGCGACGTTTCCGCGTTACCGCTACGACCAGATCATGCGGCTCGGCTGGAAAGTTTTCATCCCGATCACCTTGATCTGGATTGTTTTGATCGGCGCGCTGAAGCTCGCCGGCTGGTGGGCGTGGTGATCATGAGACGCATACGCGATTTCTTCAAAACTTTTTTACTGTACGAGCTGGTCAAGGGCATGATGCTGACTGGCCGGCATTTTTTTCAACGCAAGATCACGGTGCAATATCCGGAGGAAAAAACGCCGCGCAGCCCGCGCTTCCGCGGACTGCACGCATTGCGCCGCTATCCGAATGGCGAGGAGCGTTGCATCGCGTGCAAGCTGTGCGAAGCGATTTGTCCGACCTTATGCATCACTATCGAATCCGAACAGCGCGGCGACGGCACGCGGCGCACGACGCGCTACGACATCGATCTGACCAAGTGCATGTATTGCGGCTACTGCGAGGAATCGTGCCCGGTCGATTCGATCGTCGAAACCGGCATCTTCGAATATCACGGCGAGAAGCGCGGCGATCTGTATTACACAAAACCGATGCTGCTCGCGGTCGGTGACAAATACGAAGCCGAGATCGCGCGTGCGCGCCAGGCCGATGCGGCATTTCGATGATGAGCGAACAATGAACAGCGAACAGAAAATGCAAAGGATCGCGGAACGTGGACGCGTTGAGAATGACTCTTACCTCGCATCACGCGCCCCTCTGCCGATAGCGCAGATATCGCTTCAACCGTTCACCGTTCACCGTTCACCGTTCACCCAATAATGAGCTTTCAAACATTCGTGTTTTATGCGCTCGCGCTGATTCTGATCTACGCGGCATTGCGCGTGATTACAGCGCGCAATCCGGTGCACGCCGCGCTATTTCTCGTGCTGTCATTTGTCGCCGCGGCCGGCATCTGGCTGCTGCTGCAGGCCGAGTTTCTCGCCATCACTCTGGTGCTGGTTTATGTAGGCGCGGTCATGGTGCTGTTCCTGTTCGTCGTGATGATGCTGGACGTCAATCTGGCGCGGCTGCGCGAAGGCTTCTGGGATTATCTGCCGCTCGGCGGTATCGTCGGGGCTTTGCTGGTTGCCGAGATGATCGTGGTTCTCGGCGGCGATTATTTCAGCGTCGGCGAAATGCCGCAGCCTGCCGGGCACGCCGCCGGCTACAGCAGTATCAAGGAACTCGGCCGGCTCCTCTATACGCAGTACGTTTACGCGTTCGAGATCGCCGCCGTCATATTGCTGGTCGCGATCATTGCCGCCATCGCGCTGACGCTGCGCAGCCGGAAGAATACGCTTTATCAGAATCCCGGCGAGCAGGTCGCGGTGCGGCGCGAGGATCGCGTTCGCATGGTCGATATGCGTTCGGAGAAGCGGGCCGAAGAAAGGGCTTAGCTCGGCTCTGATTAAGTCCTCCGTTCGTGGTGAGCTTGTCCGAAACCATGAATGGAGGACCTCACTCAATTAATGAGTCGTGCGATTGCCCTTCGACAAGCTCAGGGCGAACGGCACTTGATCAAGGGGGTTCCTAATTCGGGTGGTAGCGATGATGCCGGCAGCTCCCTGACCTGCATCGGACCATCAACAAGGAAACAGCTTTGCTTTCGCTTTCGTTATCACATTATCTGATTCTGGGCGCGATCCTGTTCGCGATCAGCATCATCGGCATTTTTCTGAATCGCAAAAACGTGATCGTTTTGCTGATGGCGATCGAATTGATGCTGCTTGCCGTGAATACCAATTTCATCGCGTTCTCGCATTATTTGAATGACACCGCCGGGCAGGTATTTGTTTTCTTCATTTTGACGGTCGCAGCAGCCGAATCGGCGATCGGTCTGGCGATTCTGGTCGTACTGTTCCGCAATTTGCAGACGATACATGTCGACGATTTGGGAAGTTTGAAGGGATGATGAGAAAAGAATGAGGAGCAAGGGAGAGGAAGGGGTGATCGCAAAGCAAATCCCCCCGTCGCTGCGCGTCGCCCCCTTTTTCAAAGGAGGGAAAGTATCTGCGCGCTGGGTGTTTTTCACTTTATCGAAGGGAAGCGTGCGAATAACCTGTGATCTCGGCCGACGGAAGCTTGGGACCCCCTTTAGAAAAAAAGCCTGTTCCCCGTTCGAGTCGGGGACAGGCTCTGAGCTTGTCGAAGGAGGGGCAGGGGGAATTTGATGCGTACACTTTACCTCCTCATTCCATTGGCCCCGCTCGCCGGCGCCATCCTTGCCGGATTTTTCGGCAAGTTGCTCGGCCGGGCAACAACGCATCGGATTGTGATCGCGCTGATGATTGCGTCGTTCGCGATGTCGTTCGTCGTGTTTCGCGATGTCGCGCGGGGTAACTTTTTCAATGGCGCGGTCTACACCTGGTTGACCTCGGGCGGGACGGTCTTCGAGATCGGCTTTCTGATCGATCGGCTGTCGGCGACCATGATGGTCGTCGTGACCTTCGTGTCGCTGATGGTGCACATCTACACCATCGGCTACATGCACGACGACCCAGGCTATCAGCGCTTCTTCAGCTATATCTCGCTGTTCACGTT
>JACMKV010000284.1 GCA_014379915.1 Burkholderiales bacterium | reverse complement strand
TCAACGTCGGTGGTTCGGATGTTTTGTTGGGCGAGATCGGCGCAGTTCGGTTTTATATGAGCGTCTCGCAGTTTGAGTATTGGAAGCATACCCAGCTCATCATTGACGTGGTTCCGGGGCGTGGGGGAATGTTTTCCTTAGAGGGCCCGGAGGGGTTGCGTTTTTTAACTCGATCAAGGCTATTCACTGACCAGGAATGGGTAACTCTGGAGAATCAGGCGTAATCCAGATGGCATAAGCTCTTCCTGCGGGAAAAACCGTAAGCAATGCAGGCTGACGTGTATCGCCGGCCTAAGTCTTTAAAAAGATGCGGGTATCGCAGTTCAACCCAAATGAGGATATGGATGAACAAAAAATTCCTGTCCTTGATTGCGGCCCAAGTTTTGGCCACTCCAGCTTTCGGGCAAGGCAGCAATGTAGTGATTTACGGCACGTTCAACGTCGACTTTGAAAACGTCGAACGCGACGGCGCGACCGCGGCGGGTAGCGCCGGCAACAGTCTGGTCGCATCGCCCACCGCTGCCAATGCCTTGAATCAAGGGCCGCGCAATCGCGTGTCAAATAATTCGTCGAACATCGGCTTTCGCGGGACGGAAGAACTCGGCGGCGGCCTGAAAGCGATTTTTCAACTCGAATCGAGCGTCAGCATCGATACCGGGGGCGGTAATCTGGCCAGCCGCAACTCCAACGCCGGTCTGACCGGCGCGTGGGGTACGGTGTTTTACGGCCTCTGGGATACACCGTACAAATTTATCACTTTGCGGCAGGACGCATTTTTTGGGACTGGCATAGGCGCGGGAAAAACCGTAATCGGCAGCCCCGGTTTCGGCGTGATAAGAACCACGCAAAGCGGACGAGTCGGCGTGACCGGCGTACCGGCCGTCGCCGGCGGCGCACCGATTCCCGGGGTCTTCAGTACCGTTGCGGTGTCCGGCGCGCCCGACGCGGCATTCGACCGCCGCCAGGGCAACAGCGTGCAATATTGGACGCCGGTGTGGTCGGGTTTGTCGGCACGCCTTGCCTATTCGGCGAATGAACAGAAATCGGCAAACGAAGCAACGCCCAACATTAATCCGTACATCGGCTCCGCCGCTGTGTTCTACGAAAATGGCCCGCTCTACGCAGCGCTTGCCTATGATCGCCACGAGGATTATTTCGGTTTGTTCGGGCTCACGAACAATGGCTTGCAAGGGCCATCGGCGACCAATCCCGGCTCGCGCGATTCCGGCTACAAGGCCGGCATTGGCTATACCTTTTTCGGCAGCACGACGCTGAATGTGATCGCCGAGCGGCTCGAGTACGAGAACGACCAGTCGCTAGCGGGTGCGGTTACCGAATATAGCCGAAACGCGATTTATGTTTCGCTGCTGCACAAGATCGGGCCAGGAACGATACGCGCATCGTTCTCGAAGGCGTCGAGCGGAAATTGCGCGATCAACGCTGGCGCATGCAGCACTGCAGGTCTAGGAGTAAGACACGCAGTACTCGGCTACAGTCACACCTTCTCGAAGCGCACGGCCGTCTACGCGCTGTATAGCTACGTCGATAACGATAGGCTCGCCTCCTACAACTTCGGCTTCAATCCGGTGGAGCCCGCTGGTGTCGGCTCCGATCCGAGCGGGCTCGCCGTGGGGATTCGTCATACTTTTTGACGTTTCGCTCGCCATCGCCATCTTGTGCGTTTGCTGCAAGATGCGAGAGAGATCACTGTCTTTTCGATATAACGGAGCTACTCATGAGAAATCGATTGATCGCCGCGTTCTACGTTTGCGTCATAGCTTTGCTGCTCGGTGCGGGCGGCATACACGCTGCTGAAGATATAAGACTGGCCACGACCACCAGCACCGAGAATTCAGGTCTGCTCAAATATCTGCTGCCGAAATTCGAGGATAAATATGGCGGCAAGGTGCGTGTGGTTGCCGTCGGCACCGGCGCTTCGCTGAAGCTCGGCGAGAACTGCGATGCCGACGTCGTGTTGGTGCACGCACGCGCCGCCGAGGATAAATTCATGGAAGCCGGCTCTGGTTCCGTCCGCAAGGATGTCATGTACAACGACTTCATCATCGTCGGGCCGAAGGACGATCCGGCGAAGGTGCGCGGCATGACGGACGTGATCGCGGCGATGAAAAAAATCGCCGCCAGCGGCGCCAAGTTCGTGTCTCGCGGCGATGAATCGGGCACGCACACGATGGAAAAAAACTACTGGAAAGCCGCCGATGCGAAACCGGAAGGTGCTGCCTATGTTTCAGCCGGGCAGGGTATGGGTCAGGTGCTTACGATGGCAGGCGAATTGCAGGGTTATACGCTGACCGATCGCGCGACCTTCGGCGCTTACGCCGACAAGACCGGGCTCGAAACGCTGGTCGAAGGCGATACAAAAATGTTCAATCCATACGGTATTATCGCGGTCAATCCACAGAAGTGTCCGAAGGCGAACAACGAAGGAGCAATGGCGCTGGCCAACTGGATCACCTCTG
>JACMKV010000283.1 GCA_014379915.1 Burkholderiales bacterium | reverse complement strand
GCTGGCGCATCGAGCGCGACTACCAGGAACTGAAGCAGGAAGTCGGCCTCGGGCACTACGAAGGGCGCAATTGGCGCGGGTTTCATCATCATGCGAGCTTGTGCATTGCCGCCTATGGCTTCTTGATGCGGGAACGGCTTTCCGGCTCTAAAAAAAACCCCGCTCGACTCACAGCGCCTCCTCTACCCGAAGGTTTCCGCCCGCGCGGGGCTGCCGATGCAGCGGCACATCCCCTCATCGATCGCCACCACGCGCTTCCGCCTGGCAAGAGCCATCGCCCGCACCCTGCCTCAGTGCCCTTGCTGCGGAAAACCGTATTCGAGGGTAAAGAGATGTTTTTAACACAGTAGAATTAGGAAACCTGCGTTAATTGTAAGCGTTCGCGCGCGCCCTACATGCCGCAAATTGCAGCGCCGCAACGTGCGGCATTCAAGACCCGCTGTTCGGAGCCTACTATCGCTCGAAACCAACCATATCAAAAGGGGGCGTCTGATGATTCCGGTTTTCGTGCGGCGGCGCGTTCGTATTCTTCCTCCTCTGTGCATGGCGTTGATGTCGAGCCAGATTCTCGCGCAAGACAAGCCGTTGCAGTTGCCGGAAGTTCTAGTCGAAGGTTCGCGCAGCGAAGCGATTACCAGCCGCCCGGTTGAAGAGGCGCGCGAGGAGTTGCAAAGCGTGCCGGGCGGCACGACCTTGATCGAAGCGGAAGAATTCCGCGCCGGCCCCACCGGCAATCTGCAGGACGTGCTTGAATTCGCGCCGGGCGTCTACGGCCAGAACAGGTTAGGCGGCGATGAAGTCCGGCTGTCGATCCGCGGCTCCGGAATCTCACAGGATTTCGCGGTGAAAGGCATTCGTCTGCTGCGCGACGGTCTTCCCATCAGCGAGGCCGACGGTGATTTCCACTCGCAACTGGTCGACCCTTTGATCGCGCGTTACATCGAGGTCTACCGCGGCGCAAATGCCTTGCAGTACGGCGCTTCTACTTTAGGCGGCGCGATCAATTTCGTCTCGTACACCGGATACACGGCGTCGCCGCTAACGGCGCGACTGGAGCTCGGCAGCGACGCTTTCGTACGGCCGCAATTGAGCGGCGGGGCGGTGCTCGGCGACAGCGGCCTGGACGTCTTCGCCTCGCTTTCGGGGACCTACTACAACGGCTTTCGCGATCACGCCGATACCCACAGCACTCGCTTCTACGGCAATCTCGGTTACCGCCACAGCGGACGCGCCGAAAGCCGGGTGCACGTGAGCGTTCAAGACAGCAATCAGGAACTGCCGGGCGCGCTGACCAAGGCGCAACTCAAAAACGACCCGACTCGGGCCAGCGCTTTTTTCAAGGCGTTCAACTCGCAGAACGATTTCGATCGCTATCGGATCGACTTCCAGCATACGATCAGATCCAAAGAAAACGATCGGCTCGATTTCGGTGCGTTTTACGAAACGCAGGATATCTTCCACCCGTTGCCGTTCTTCGTCCTCAACGAAGACCAGGATAACTACGGCTTGAGCTTGCGCCAGGAGCTCCACGGCCGTCTGGGAGCGCGAAATGGCCGTTTGGTCTGGGGCGGCACACTCGCATTGGGCGATATTAAAATCGACGAATTCGAGCCTCTGGGAGGTGGCGACCGAGGCGCGCTACGCGTGATGGAAGATAGCGACGTGCTCACCTCCGACCTCTTCGCGGAAGGTCAACTGCAAGTGACCGAATCTTTCACCGCGATCCTCGGCGCGCAACTCGCCTATTCGGAAAGGGAAACGGATTTCAATAGTCCCGACCCGAGCCAAAGCAACAGCATCGAGAAAGACTATTTCGGTTTCAGCCCCAAGCTTGGGCTGCTATGGCGGGCCGCCGACTCGATGCAGGTGTTCGGCAATCTCAGCCGCAGTTTCGAGCCGCCGATCATTCTGGACTTCAACAACACGACCCTCGGGGTGCTCGACGACCAGACCGCGACCACGGTCGAGATCGGCTCGCGCGGCGGTTGGGGGCGTGTCAATTTCGACCTCGCGTTCTATCACTCGTGGATCGACGATGAAATCCTGAGCGTGGAGATTCCGCCGCTGCCATCGGGCAATTTCACCACCAGCAATGCCGACAAGACCACTCACAGCGGCATCGAGCTTGGGGCGAACGCACTGCTGCCGCTCAACTGGTTTGCCAGGGACAAACTGCGCGTTCGCGCCGCCTATACCTATAGCCGGTTCAGGTTCGATGACGATCGCAGCTTCGCCGACAACCATATTCCAGGCATCCCCGAGCACTTCGGCAGACTTGAACTAATCTACGAGCATCCGTCGGGCTTTTACATCGGGCCGAAGGTCGAGGCGGCCAACTCGTACTTTGTCGATTTTACCAACACCTTCGAAACCGACTCCTATGCCATCCTTGGTCTCAGGGCCGGGTATGCGAATAAACGCGGATTTTCCGTCTTCGTCGAAGCGCGGAATCTCGAAGACGAGGCGTATGCGTCGAACGCGGGTATCGCCGCGAATGCGCGCGGCATGGATAGCGCGCTGTTCAACCCGGGTATCGGTCGCTCGTTGTTCGCCGGAATCGAGTGGAAGCTGCAATGACGGCCCTGGAAAAATGGAAGCATCGACGAAAGCGCTGCTGGCGTCAGCCGCCGTCCTTATCTTGACGGTGGTCCACCACTTCTACGGCGCGGCGATTTATGACACGCCGTGGCGACGTCACATAGCCGTTATCGTCCTGCCGGTCTTGGTGGTGCTGATCGCCGCCTATGGCGTTCATCGATGGCGTCCGCTGACCTGGCTCGGCAGGGCTTCTATGTGGCTTTTTATGGTTCTTGCACTTGTGGTTCCAGTCGCCTGGATCGGGTTTTTTGAGGGAGGATACAACCACGTGGTGAAGAATATTCTGTTTTTCGGAGGCTTGCCGCGGGCCACGCTCGAGCGACTCTTCCCCCCTCCGGCTTACCAAATGCCTGACGATCCATGGTTTGAGGTCACGGGCGTCCTGCAGTTTTTTATCGCGCTTTGCGCGGCCCGTTACCTCTTCAGACTGTGGCGGGAGAGCCGCCTTGAACAGCGGGCGATCTGACTGTGCGATCGACAGGGACACCTGGCAAGCGCGCATTGGAAAACGTCGTACGCCGGATCGAGTGGAAGCTGCGATGACAGTTTTCGACCGTGTCGCGAAAACGTGCTTTGTCGCGCTTTTGCTGTCGACGCCAAGCGGCTGCGACGGGCCCGGCGGTCACCAACAGCACCGCCAGGCCGGGTCGGCAGATGCTGCTCAGGTGCAAAGCCTGGACGTCTATGTCGACCAGAACACCATGCACCTTCTGACCGGCGAATATCGCGCGCGCGAGAAAACGCGCACGCTGTGGCATCGCCGCTCTGTCGATGGCGGCAAAACGTGGACGGAGCCTGTGCGCGTCGATGCCGGCGCTCAACCCGTGCATGGATTCGAGCGCGGCAACGACGCGCAAATCGCAGCGATCGGCCAACGCTTGATTGCGGTCTGGACGACACTCGGCAGCGGTTGGGGCGGCAGCGGGCCGCTGGCCGTCGCAGTCTCGGAAGACGGCGGGAAAACCTGGCAGGCGCAGCTGAATCCAGCCGACGATAACAGCACCGGCGGCCATGCCTTCATCGATCTGATCGCCGATCGCAACGGCATGTTCCACCTGGTCTGGCTCGACGACCGCAACGGATCGCAAGGCTTGCGCTATACGCAAAGCAGCGATGCGGCTACCTGGATTCCGAATCGCTCGCTGGATCGAAAAACCTGCGAATGCTGCTGGAACACGCTATTCGGCGGCGCAGAAAATCTGTATGCCCTGTACCGCGGTAACGACCCGCGGGACATGCGTTTGGCCGTTTCCACGGACAGCGGGCTTGCCTGGAAACAAAGTGGTCAGGTCGGCGCCTTCGGCTGGAAAATCAACGCGTGTCCACATGCTGGCGGCGCGCTGGCGTCCAGTGGCGGTCGACTCCACGCATTGGTCTGGACCGGAAGGGATGGCGCGCCCGGGCTCTACCATCTGCATTCGGCTGATTCCGGCAAGCGCTGGAGCGAGCCGCGCCGCCTGGGAAGCGAAGACGCCAAACACGCCGATCTCGCAACTGCCGGTCGCGAGAAACTGGCGGCGGTATGGGATGAAGCGTCGGACGGCGATTCCGCGATCTTCGGCGCGCGATCCGAAGACGGCGGTGCGACCTGGTCTACGCCGCGGCGCTTGTCGGATTTCGGCGCAAACGCCACGCACCCGCGAATTGTTTTTTCTGCGGGCGAATATCGCGTGCTCTGGACCGAAGGCCGCAAGAACGAGGACACGGTCTGGGAGACACGGACCTTCGGATCGCACTGACACTTGATCTCGCGAGCGCGAGCGACTAAACGCGGTCGCAGGAGAATTGGCGTCTGTCCCCTCACTTGCCTGACGGCACGAGGTCCATCGATGCGCATGCCTGCCCGGTTAGTGTGTGTAGTAAGCGATAGAACTTATGAGAATCGACGTTCGTGCCGTTCCCCTTTGAAAAAAAGGGGAGAGAGCAAAGCGAGGGGGCATAACGCGGTGCCCATTTTCGGGTTTGCGGCCGTACAAGACTACGTGATAAATGCTCATCTGTTTGCCGCACCATACTAGAAGCGCACCAGGTAGCTCACAATCAGATTGATGCCGGTGGCGAACACGCCCGAGCCGTGCGTCTTGTATTTTTTGTCCGTAATGTTTTCGAGGGTTCCGATCAGTTCCTGATCCGCCGCCGGGCGATAGCCGACAGAAAAATTGATCGTCGCATAGCCCGGCGTCCCCCCTGCAGGAATGCGCGGATCGGTGAGATCTTCCGGCGACAGCCGATC
>JACMKV010000282.1 GCA_014379915.1 Burkholderiales bacterium | reverse complement strand
GCGTCGTGAACACGATGCCGGTGTTCGCGGCGTTCTTCATGCTGTTCGCAATGGCCAACGCCGGACTGCCGGGCACCAGCGGCTTCGTCGGCGAATTCATGGTCATCATGGGTTCGGCCGGCGCCAGTTTCTGGTATGCGGCGCTGGCTGCCACGACGCTGATCTTTGGCGCGGCTTACACGCTTTGGATGTACAAGCGGGTCGTCTTCGGCGCAGTCGCCAGCCCGCAGGTTGCAGCGTTGACCGACATCGGCGCGCGTGAAATCGCGGTCCTGGGTTCGCTGGCCGTTTGCGTGCTCGCGCTCGGCCTTTATCCGCAGCCGTTCGCCGAAATTCTGCATATTTCGGTCAGCGACGTGCTGGGTCTTGCAGCGCAAAGCAAGTTGCCGCAATGACGAGACCCCTGTCATGACGATTAGCGATTTCCGGCCCGCCTACGCCGAAATCTTTTTGCTCGCGGCGGCGTCGCTGATTCTGGTCCTCGATCTGTTTATCAGCGAGGCGCGGCGCACATTGGTTTACGGCGCGACCCTGCTTGCATTGGGTGGCTGTGCGCTAATCACGGTGATGACAGCCGATCCCGAAGTCGCGCACGCGTTCTCCGGCATGTTTGTCGACGACCCGCTTGCCGACGCGCTGAAACTCGCAATTTATCTTTCGGTCGTATTGATGCTGATTTTTTCGCGCAGCTATCTGGCCGAGCGCGCCATGCTGCATGGCGAATTCCTGGCGCTGACGCTGTTTGCGGCGCTTGGCATGATGGTGATGGTATCGGCCCATCATTTCGTAACGCTGTATCTCGGCCTCGAACTGCTTTCGCTGTGCCTGTATGCGATGGTCGCGATGCAGCGCGATTCGGCGATGGCGACCGAGGCGGCCATGAAGTACTTCATCCTCGGCGCGTTGTCCTCGGGCATGTTGCTGTACGGCATGTCGATGGTCTACGGCGCGACCGGCAGTCTGGCGATAGGCGAGATCGCCAACGCCATTCTGAACCAGCAGGCAAATATCATCGTGCTCGGCTTCGGCGTGGTTTTCGTCGTCGCCGGCCTCGGCTTCAAACTCGGCGCCGCACCATTCCATATGTGGGTGCCGGACGTCTATGAGGGCGCGCCGACCGCGGTGACGCTGTTCATCGGCTCGGCGCCGAAGCTGGCGGCGTTCGGCTTCATCATCCGGCTGCTGGTCGAAGGCTTGCAGGAGCTGCTGCCGGACTGGCAGCTGATGCTGATCATACTTGCCGTGCTGTCGCTCGCAGTCGGCGAAATCACTGCCATCTCGCAGACCAATTTCAAACGTCTGCTTGCCTATTCGAGCATCTCGCACATGGGCTACCTGATGCTCGGCCTTTTGAGCGGGACCACAGACGGCTACAGCGCGGCCATGTTCTACGTTGTCGTGTACACGCTGATGACCCTGGCCACGTTCGGCATGATCATGCTGCTGTCGCGGGCCGGCTTCGAGGCCGACAAGCTAAGCGATTTCAAGGGGCTCAATGCGCGCAGCCCCTGGTATGCCTTCGTCATGCTGCTGCTGATGTTGTCGATGATAGGCTTGCCGCCGACCGTCGGCTTTTACGCAAAGCTTTCGGTGCTGCAGGCGGTTGCGGATGCGGGTTTCGTCTGGCTTGCGGTTGCTGCCGTGATGTTTTCGCTGATCGGCGCGTTCTATTATCTGCGCGTCGTGCGCCTGATGTATTTCGAAGCGCCCGAGCACGACACGCCGATCGCCGCGCCGACGGATGTCGCCGTGCTCATGAGCATCAACGGCATTGCGATTCTTGCGCTCGGCATTTTGCCGCAGTCGCTGATGGCAGTTTGTCTGTACGCGATCCAGAGCTCGCTGAGCTCGCTGTAGCCGCGCCGCTGTGGCCGATTTCACCGAACATCAGCTCGCTTCCGAGAGCATCTTCAGCGGGCGCCTGCTCGACGTTCGCAAGGACAAGGTGCGTCTCCCCGATGGCCGCGAGGCCGCGCGCGAATACATCGTCCATCCAGGCGCCGTCATGGTTCTGCCGCTGTTCGACGACGGCAGCATATTGATCGAACGGCAGTACCGGTATGCGATGCGCAGGCATTTTTACGAGTTGCCGGCCGGCAAAATCGAAGGCGGCGAGGATGACCTGGCGACGGCGCAGCGTGAACTGCTCGAAGAGACCGGCTATATCGCGCAATCCTGGCGCCACTTGCTGACCATACATCCGTGCATTGCCTATTCGACGGAACGCATCGAGCTTTATCTGGCGCGCGAGCTGTCGTTCGTCGGCCATACGGGCGAGGACGGCGAGTTTCTTGAAACCCTGCAACTTCCGCAGACCGAAGCGTGGGAGTGGCTCAGAAACGGCAAGATCAGCGACGCCAAAACAATCATAGCGTTGTTATGGCTTAAAACCGCGCAATAAAAAAGCCGCATTAAAACCCATAAAAAACCCGCAACAAAGTGCGGGTTTTTATCCTGCCTAAATGATTGCCGGCAGGGTGAAAGTGATTGGCGCCGTTTAGCGCGCGGGCGGAGTTGCCGGTGTCATCGGTGTTTTATCCGGTGTCATGGGTGTTTTATCCATGGCTTCACGTTTTTCTTCGACCACGTCTTTTTTCGCTGCCCCAATTTCCCGATCCGCTTCGCGCTGTTCCTTGACGACTTCCTTCTTCGCGTCGGCGACGTCTTTCTGCGGGCTGTCGCACGCGCTGAGCGCTAAAAGGAATATCGGGGCTACAAGCAGAGTCAATGTTTTCGTACGCATGGTTTCTCCAATGGTTGTTTTATGTTCATAGCATGTCCAGCAACTTTCATAAAGCAATCGGCGTGCCGGCACGCTCTATGCAGAGCTTTCCGCGACGAAGGCAGGCAATTACCGATAAGTTGTCGCCAAATGGAGACAAACAGTGGCTGCGATGCTATCAGTTGCCGGTCGGCGTTTCCGCATGGATCAATTCAGGTTTCTCGATCGGCGGACTTTTGCTTTCCTGCTGCAACGTCGGCCGTCTTTTGCGCTGGAACGTGTCGAGCTTAACTGGTTTGCCGGTTTTGATCGATTGATATAGCGCCGCGATGATGCGCACATCCGCCAGTCCTTCCTTGCCCGATGGCTCGGGGGTTTCGTCATTGAGCACGCAGTTCGAAAAATACAGCAGTTCGGGCGCGAATTGATCGCGCCTGGCGAATACACGCTTTCGGATCTTGCCGCCGATCGTGAGGCGATGCGTGAGTTCTGCGGCGATCTCGTAACCCGGGTCCAGCCGCAGGCCGCCTTTGGTGCCGACGACCTGATACATGGAAACGTCGGCCGAGCCGAAGCCGCTGACAAACTGCGCCAGGCGCTGATTCGGAAAGCGCATGATCACGCAGGTCATTTCCTCGACTTCGGAAAAACGTTCGTCGCCATTGTTGGCGGAATACGCGAATACCTCGGTCGGTTCGTCGTGGAACAGGTAACGTGCGGCGTTGATGCAGTAGATGCCCATGTCATAGAGCGTGCCGCCTCCCAACGCTTTTTGCAGACGAATGTCGCCGGCTTTGATCTGCTGCGCGAACAGCGAACTGAAAAAGCGCGGTTCACCGATCTTGCCTGACTGCACGATTTCGGCAGCCTTGAGGTTCGCTTCCTCGAAATGCAGCCGATACGCGATCATCAGCTTGACCCGATTCTGTTCGGTCGCCTTGATCATCGCCTCGCATTCCTTGACAGTCACCGCCATCGGCTTTTCGCACAGCACATGAATGCCGGCGTGCGCCGCGCGTTCGGTATATTCCCGATGCATATTGTTGGGCAGCGCAATGTAAACCGCATCGATTTCACCGCCCTTCAGGCACGCATCGTATTGTTCGTAGGAATAGGTGTTCGCGACCTTGTATTTTTTGCTGAGCTGTTTCAGCTTCAGCGGGTCATCCGAAACCAGCGCCACCAGTTCGGAGTTTTTGCCCGTATGCGCGAAAGCCGGCAGCACCGCAATCTGCGCGATATAGCCTAGGCCGACCACCGCATAGCGGATTTTTCGTTTGGCACCCGGGCGGCTCGCCAGCGTCTGCTTCGGTCTCTGCTTTAGCGCCGGCATCTTCTTCGCCGATGCCGCGGGCTTTTCCGCGCCTGTTTTTAAACCAGCTTTGGAGGTCCTTTCTGAGAAATCTTTCGCAGATCTAGTCGCCATCGTGTCGTCCTTTTTTTCGAGGATTGCTCAACGTATTCAGACCGGGAGGCCGAGTTTGAGAGCAGCAGCATTTGTGCCCGCTGGTCGGGCTTCGCCCAAGCCTCGTTCCAGCCGCAAGGCCCGTCATTCCGGCCGCGCGCGGCTAATATTGCTGTAAGACTTACACAACTATGTAAATTGCACCCACCAAAGGCGCTGTAAGTTGCGGATTTGCACACGCGCGTTGCGGCAAAGCCTTTTGTTCTGGGCAACGGCATCATTTTTGCTGTTATCTACTTAACACAACACTTAACAAAACATTTAACACAACACGTAACACAAATGATGCGTGCCAGTGCACATGCGCTGGTCCAGGCGTCGCGGATTATTTATCAAGCGCATAAATCGACCGGAAGGATACGCCATGAAACTCACACATATCGCCCTGGTCGCCGCCCTGATGTCGGGCGGGATACTGATAGCCGCCCCGATCAACGCCGCAGGTAACGATAATAAGGCGGCCGATAAGGGCGCAATGCAGCAGGCGGGCGGTCAAGTCGCCGAGCAGGACAAGAAATTCGCTATGCAAGCCGCCAAACTCGGCCTAGCCGAAGTCGCTATGGGCAAGGTCGCCCAGCAAAAGGGGACCGACCCAGTCAAGAAGTTCGGCGAGCACATGGTGCAGGAGCACAGCAAAGCCAATGAGAAGCTGATGCAGATCGCGCAGGAAAAAGGCATTCAACTGCCGCAGCAGATCGACGAACGCGCGCAGACGAAGATGGACAAGCTCTCGGGCATGGCAGGAGCAAAGTTCGATAAGTCGTACCTCAATGCCCAGGTCAAGGATCACAAAAAAGCGGTCAAGCTGTTCGAGAAGCAAGCCAGGGACGGCAAGGACGCGGCGCTCAAGCAATTCGCCGCGCAGACGTCGCCGACGTTGCAGGAGCATCTGAAGATGGCCGAGGATATGGAGAAAGCTCAATCTCGATGACTGTCGAACACCGGCTCGGTGAGGGCGGGTCGGGAGTCCGCAAGGCTTGGCGACTTTGCTATCCGCAGTAATATTCAGTTGTAATATTTATCAGTAATGCAGGCGGGGCGTATTGCAATCTTGGATGGCATGTCAAGTCGCAGCCCGTCGTGTTTTAAGCAAGCGCGTCGTGCCGACCAGATAAGATAAGGACAAGGAAATTTATGCCCGCTGTCGTCGCCAGTTCCACCCAGATCAATTACGCGCCGCTTTTCGCCGCGCGGTCCCTTGCTGATATCGCCCTCGAATTTGCGAAGGTGCGCGCGGAAACCGAACGGTTGTGCGAACCCCTGGAAACCGACGACTACAACATGCAGTCGATGGCCGACGTCAGTCCGCCGAAGTGGCATCTTGCCCATACGACGTGGTTCTTCGAAAATTTTGTGCTTGCGCCGTTTGTGCCCGGTTATATGCGGTTCCATCCGAAGTTCGGTTATCTTTTCAACTCGTATTATCAGACTGTCGGAGCATTTCATCCGCGCGTTCAGCGCGCGTTGTCGAGGCCGACGGTCTCCCAGGTTTACGAATATCGCAAGCATGTCGATCTGCATTTGCGCGAGCTGCTGATCCGTGCCGAAGGCGAGGCCCTGCGGGAGATCAGCGCGCG
>JACMKV010000281.1 GCA_014379915.1 Burkholderiales bacterium | reverse complement strand
GGCGGCCTCGGCATCGAAGTCGCCATGGAAGACGGCTTCGTCAAAGTGGTATCGCCAATCGAAGATACGCCTGCATACATTGCCGGGCTCAAGTCCGGCGATCTGATCATCAAACTCGATGACGTAGCGGTAAAAGGGCTGGCGCTGAACGACGCGGTCAAGCGCATGCGCGGCAAGCCGAATTCGCAAATCACGCTAACGGTCGTGCGCAAGGGCGAAACCAAGCCTCTGGTATTCACGCTGACGCGCGCCGTCATCAAGATTCAGAGCGTCAAATCGAAAATGCTCGAGCCAGACTATGCCTATATTCGCGTCACCCAGTTCCAGGAGCACACGGGTGAAGTCCTCGCCAAAACGATTGAAGGTATGTACGCGGAAAACAAAACCGCGCTGAAAGGCTTGATCCTCGATCTGCGCAACGATCCGGGCGGGCTTTTGAATGGCGCGGTCGCCGTGTCGGCGGCGTTCTTGCCGAAAAATTCGCTGGTCGTCTATACCGATGGCCGCACCGAAGACGCGAAAATGAAACTGACGGCGAACGGTGAGCACTACCTGCGCGGTCCGGGACGTGAAGATTATTTGAAGAATCTGCCGGCCGGGATCAAAAAGGTGCCGATGGTCGTTCTGGTCAACGGCGGCTCGGCGTCGGCTTCCGAGATCGTTGCCGGCGCGCTGCAGGACCACAAACGCGCGATCATCATGGGCACGCAGACGTTCGGCAAAGGCTCCGTGCAAACCATCCTGCCGCTCGGCAACAACACGGCAATCAAGCTAACCACGGCGCGCTACTACACGCCGAACGGCCGCTCGATTCAGGCTAAAGGCATCACGCCCGATATCGTCGTCGAAGACGCGACCGTCACCGGCGCCGAAGTCGCGCTGAAGCTTCGCGAGGCGGATTTGACGCGTCATCTGAGCAATGGCGAGGAAGCAGATCCGGCGAGCAAAAAACTGGAAATCGAGATCATTCCCGCCAAACCCACGCCGGCCCCGACTGCGCCAGGAACCACGCCAAAGGAGCCGACTCCGACGCCGCTGCCCGAAACCAAGCTGGAGCCCGGCGAGATTGTTTCGAAGAACGACTATCAGGTCAATCAGGCGGTGAACCTGCTCAAAGGCTTACAAGTATTGTCGCTGAAGAACTGATCCTCATTTTTTCTCACTCCCGACGCTGCCGTGTTTGCTCACGGCAGCGTTTTTTTTGCTCATCGCATAGCAGCGAGCGAATAGCACAGAGTACAGCGTCTCGCCGCGTCCAATGACGATTGCAATTCAAATCGAATGAGATGCGCAACGCGATGATAAGGCACGTCTAAACATGGATGACGAACAACTGCTGCGCTACAGCCGGCACATTCTGCTGCCGCAGATCGGCATAGAAGGCCAGCAAAAGCTGCTCGGCTCGCACGCGCTGGTCATCGGCGCCGGCGGCCTGGGTTCGCCGATCGCCTTGTATCTTGCCGCCAGCGGAGTCGGAACGATCACGATCTGCGACGGCGATACTGTCGATCTGACCAATTTGCAGCGCCAGATCGTTCATCACACCGATTCGATCGGCGCCGCCAAGGTCGAATCCGCGCGCGCGGCCCTGGCGCTGATCAATCCCGAAGTCCGCGTGAATGCGGTTAACGAGCGCCTGTCGCCGGCGCGGTTCGATGAGCTGGTTCCGAACGCCGACGTCGTCCTCGATGCGAGCGACAACTTCCCGACCCGCCACGCCTTGAACCGCGCCTGCGTGAAATTCAGAAAGCCGCTGGTTTCGGGCGCCGGCGTGCGCTTCGACGGGCAGGTCACAGTGTTCGATTTGCGCGATGCCGAAAGCGCCTGCTACCACTGCCTGTTCCCGGAAACCGGCGATATCGAGGAAACGCGCTGCGCGGTGATGGGCGTGTTCGCACCGCTGGTCGGCATCATCGGTTCGGTCCAGGCAGCCGAAGCGCTTAAACTGCTGACCGGCGCCGGCGAAACGCTGAGCGGGAGGCTGCTGCTGCTCGATGCGCTGGCGATGGAATGGCGGTCGATCAGACTAACGCGCGATCCGGCATGCGGCGTGTGCGGCGATCGTTAACAGGCCATTAGCACAACGACTATCCCGCTGCGCTAACGCCGCTCTGTGCGCCACATCATCGCGACCGCCGCTGCAAGAAACAGCAAGGTGGGCGCGACAGCCGTGAAGATCGGCGGCCAGGCGTTCAATAGCCCGAGGTGGGCGAACAAGCGGTTCAGCAAGTGAAACGCGAGCCCGAGCATGATCCCGGCAAAAATCTTGGCGCCGATGCCGCCCGCGCGCTTCTGGTGATAGGCGAATGGCAGCGCCAGCACCATCATGACCAGTACAGCAAACGGGTAGCTGAGTTTCGTCCATAGCGCGATTTCGTAACGCGACGTGCGCTGCTTGTTTTCGCGCAGGTGTTCGACGTAGCGATACAGGTTCGATGTCGACATCTTTTCCGGCACCACGAGCAGCACGTTCAGAATTCCGGGCGTCAGCACCGAGCGCCAGTCAGCCAGCAGTATCGAATTGACCGAAACTTGCTGCGGCTCGAAGCGCGTCTGCACGACGTCCTGCAGCCGCCACAGATTGTCCTTCTGGTAATCCCCCTGCTTCGCCGTGCTGATGGTGCGCAGCCGGTAGGCTGGATCGAATTCGTAAATCTTGATATCGAGCAGCGTTGCGTCGGGCAGAATGCGCGCAACGTTGACGAAGCTGGTATCGTCCTTGACCCAAAGCCCCGAGCGAAACTCCTGCGCGATCACGCTGCTGGTCGCGCGCAGCCGTACATACTGCGCAGCGCGATCGGCGGCCGGCGCGATGAATTCGCCGAAGATAAAGGTCAGCACCGCGAACACCAGGCCGAGCTGGATCAGGATGAACGCCATGCGCCCGATCGACATGCCGGACACGCGGATCACCGTGTACTCGGAATGCTGAACGAGTTGCGCCAGCGCGAACAGTGTGCCGATCAAGGCGGCGATCGGAAACAGCTCGTAGACGTGCCCGGGAATGCTCAGTGCGACATAGGCGAGAGCTGAGCCCAGCCGATAGTTGCTATTACCGAGATTGTCGAGCTCGTTGATCAGATCGAAAAAGGCGAACAGCAGCAGCAGCGCGATAAAAACAAACAGCGTCGACAGAAAAATTTCTTTCGACAGATAACGCCGCAATATCATCGCCGCCACCCCGATTCGGCAACGCTCATCGGCGCAGGCGGAACACCGAGTAAATCGACAGGCGCTTGTAGAACATCAGCAGCAGCAGCACGACCATCACCGTGTGCACGCCCCACAGGCCGGTCCACGGACTGATCTTTTGCTGCGCGATCCACGCTTGCGCGACGCTCAAAAAGTTGCTGTAGGTCATGAACACGAGGAGGGCGAGGATCAGGTTCAGCGAGCGGCCGGCGCGCGGGTTGACGAAGCTGAGCGGGATGGCCAGCAGCGCCAGGATCAGCGCCGATATCGGCAAACCGACGCGCCACGATAGTTCGGCAAGCGCCGGGGGGGTGCGGCTTTGCAACAATTCGATCGTGCTCATCGACTTCGTCGACGGCGCTTCGCGCGCCGCTTCGACATCCTCGATACGGATCTCGTAGCGCTCGAAGTTGGTGATCTTGTACGCGCGCGAGCCGGGCGC
The DNA here is from genome assembly GCA_014379915.1 of Burkholderiales bacterium. Lineage (GTDB taxonomy): Bacteria > Pseudomonadota > Gammaproteobacteria > Burkholderiales > JACMKV01 > JACMKV01. Next base: position 7,315 of record JACMKV010000281.1, on the reverse strand, counting down.
GCCCTCGTAATGGCGCCCGTTCAGCAACACCAGATAGCGGTCGCCATTGGCCTGCGTCTCCTGAAAACCCTGCGCGGCGGCGGTCGTCGCGATTTCGCCGTCGCGCATCGAGTGAATGAAAATGTTTTCGAGCCGGTTTTCGACGCTGTCGAATCGCTCGATAAAAAAAACGCGGTCCGAGTGCCGCGATTCCTTGAACACGCCAGGCGCGACAGCCGAAACATCGTCGCGGCTTTCGAGCTGCTGCCTGAATTCTGCGCGCTTCTCGAGCGCCCACGGCGCCAGCAGCATGCTGAGCAGCGCGATCGTAAATACCAGCGGCAGCGCGAACAGGAGTACCGGCCGTATCCACGCGAGCAGGCTGAGGCCGCTCGAAAACCACACGGCCATTTCCGAATCGCCATAGCTGCGCGTAATCGTCATCAGCACCGAGATAAACAGGGTCAGCGACAGCAGCACCGGCAAAGCGCCGAGCGCAGTAAAGACCAGCAGCGCAAGTACGCCGTCAGACGCAATCGCGCCGACCGCGGCCTGGCCGAGAAAGCGGATCAGCTGGGTGGTGATGGTAATTGCGAACAACACGGAGAAAACGGCGAGCGCCAGGGCGCCGAACTCGCGCACGAGCGTGCGGCGAAAAATCATTATTTCATGGCCTTCTTTGACTTTTGCGAAATAGTCCTAGGATAATTGCAGGGAATTCTTCATTCGCCGCCCGTATCTGCTATCTGCATGCTCTGAAGCAAGTCCCGGCAGGATAGGCCGCGCTCCGAATTGTCCTTAGAGAAGTTTCCGAACGGGAGTTCACGTGGAATTTAGCATAAAAAGCGGCAGCCCTGAGAAGCAGCGCAGCGCCTGCGTCGTGGTCGGCGTTTTCGAACCGCGCAAACTGACTTTGCCCGGCGAACTGCTCGATCGAATCTCGAACGGCTACATCGGCGACATCATCCGGCGCGGCGATATGGAGGGAAAACTGGGGGCGACGCTGCTATTGCACAATGTCCCGCAGACCCTGTCGGATCGCGTGCTGCTGGTCGGCCTCGGCCGCGAGCGCGATTTCAAGGACAAGGAGTACCGGCAGGCCGTCGCAGCAGCAATCAAGACGCTGAATGAAACCGGCTCGATGGAAGCCGTGTTCTACCTGACCGAACTGGGCGTCAAAAAGCGTGATAGCGAATGGAAAATAACGCAGGCGGTGATCACGGCGATGGAAAGCATCTATCGCTTCGACCGCATGAAGAGCAAGCAGGATGAAGTCCGCCGGCCGCTGCGCAAGCTGACGCTCAGCGTTTCAAGACGTTCGGAACTTGCCCTCGGCGAGCAGGCCCTGCGTCACGGCATGGCGATCGCCAAAGGCGTCAGCCTCGCCAAGGATCTGGGCAACCTGCCGCCGAACATCTGCACGCCGTCCTATCTTGCCGAACAGGCGCAAACCCTGGCGCGCGAACACAATCTGCAAGTCGAAGTCCTCGAGCTGAAAGACATGGAAGCGCTCGGCATGGGCTCGTTCCTGTCGGTCACGCGCGGCAGCGCGCAGCCGCCAAAGCTGATCGCGCTCGAATATCGCGGCGCCGACCAGAAGCAGAAACCCGTCGTGCTGGTCGGCAAGGGCATCACGTTCGACACCGGCGGTATTTCGCTGAAGCCGCCCGGCGAAATGGACGAAATGAAATACGACATGTGCGGCGCCGCCAGCGTGCTCGGCACGATTGCGGCGGTCGCCCAGATGAAGTTGCCGATCAACCTGGTCGGCATCATCCCGACCTGCGAAAACATGCCGAGCGGGACCGCAACCAAGCCGGGCGATGTGGTAACGAGCATGTCGGGCCAGACCGTTGAGATTCTGAATACCGACGCCGAAGGCAGGCTGATCCTGTGCGATGCGCTGACTTATGCCGAGCGTTACGACCCGGACGCGGTGATCGACATCGCCACGCTGACCGGCGCCTGCGTAATCGCGCTCGGCCACGTCGCATCCGGCCTTTACAGCAACGACGACACCCTGGCGCGCGAGCTCTTGCTTGCCGGCGACGTCGCCCACGACCGTGCCTGGCAAATGCCGTTGTGGGAAGATTATCAGGAGCAACTAAAAAGCAATTTCGCCGATATGGCGAATATCGGCGGCCGCCCGGCCGGCAGCGTGACGGCAGCATGTTTTCTGGCGCGCTTCACAAAGAAATACCGCTGGGCGCATCTCGATATCGCCGGCACCGCCTACCGCTCGGGCGCCAAAAAAGGCTCGACCGGCCGACCGGTTCCGCTGTTGACCAATTTTCTGATTCAACGCGCCGAGGGCAAACCCGGCAAGGCGCGAAAAGGCGCTGTCGAAAGCGAGGCCGGAGCGGCAGCCGCCGAATAGCGTTCGCTAAGGAACCTCTTGACGCAGATCGATTTTTACACGCACGCCGAAGACAAATTGCAGACCGCGTGCATCCTCGCCGGCAAGGCGATGGCGAGCGATTTGCGGGTTCTGATGCTGGCCGCTGACGCCGGTATGGCGGCGCGGGTCGATCAGCTGCTGTGGAATTACCCGGCGACCGCATTCATCCCGCACTGCCGGCCTGGCGATCCTCTGGTCGGCGTCACGCCGGTGATCGTCGATTATCGCGTCGACCACGGTGTCGACCAGCTGGCTTTGAGCGTGCCGCACGATGATCTCCTGGTCAATTTGTGCAGCGATTGTCCGTCGATTTTCAGCCGCTTTCGGCGTGTGATCGAAATCGTCGGGCTGGACGACGACGACCGCCAACTGGCCCGCGAGCGCTTCCGCTATTATCGCGATCGCGGCTACGAAATCCGTTCGCATGATATTGGTAAGAGCGGCGGCAAAAACGGCAGCGGAGGCAGTGCGATCCGGCATGAGCAAGGATAAAACCAGGGATTCGAACGCCACGCCCGGTGGCAATCCGGATGCGGTAACGGCCGATCCGCTCGCGCGAAAACGGATCGGCCGCGGCGCGCATCCTCCGGCCAGCTCGGTTCCGACCTTGACCGAGGTAGTCGATGCGCCGCGCCGCTGCGATGATGCGAACGATATCCCGACCCTGGGCGACACCCTGCCGCCGCGCAGAATCGCCAAGCCGATTGCAGCGGGCATGGCGAACCGGGCGGCCTCGCCCGCGCAAGTCGCCGAGCGCGAAATCGCAGCGCAGCGCGGCTGGCAAGCACTGAGCGCGCCGTTGCCTGCCGCAGCGGTTTCCCATCCGTCGGTCACGACCGCAACGAAGACCCCAGGCGAAGCGGCGCTGGCTGATGCAGAGCCGGGAGCGGGCGCGGCTGTTCAGCCCGCTGTTCACCCTATTCTCAGTGATGAGCAGATCAGGCAAATCGAGGCGGGCGTATACCAGAAGCTGGTAGATAACCTCGACGCACAAATCACGGCAGTGTTCGAGAAGCGCTTCGTGCCCGAATTGAGCGCGGCGCTCGAAGCGTCGATGAGCCGCTTCGCCAGCAATCTGAAGGCAGAGATCAGCGATTTTCTGCGCGCCTCGTCGATCGCGCCCAGCCGCGCATCGGAGCACTTATTCGCCCCCAATTCACCTTCTCCACCTTCTGTGCAGCGACCGATGCCGTTATCCGTTTCAACGCCGCCTGAGGATGATGCGGCGGCGCCGGGCGAACCGCTTCGGGCAAACCTGGCAAAAAGCTACGAACCCGAAGCGCTCGAGCAGCACTGGTATGGGCGCTGGGAAGCCGCCGGCTACTTCAAGGCGAGTCCGCAAAGCATGCAGCCGGCTTACGCGATCATGCTGCCGCCCCCGAACGTGACCGGCACGCTGCACATGGGCCACGCGTTCCAGGACACGTTGATGGACTGCCTGATCCGCCTGCATCGCATGCAGGGGCACAACACGCTGTGGCAGCCGGGCACCGATCATGCCGGCATCGCGACCCAGATCGTCGTCGAACGTCAGCTCGAACAGAAGGGCATCAGCCGCCATGACATGAAGCGTGAAGCGTTCGTCAAACGAGTCTGGCAGTGGAAGGAGGAATCGGGCTCGACGATCACGCGGCAAATGCGCCGCCTGGGCGCCTCGGCAGACTGGTCGCGCGAACGCTTCACGCTCGACCCTGGCTTGTCGCGCGCCGTCACTGAAGTGTTCGTTACGTTGTACGAGCAGGGCCTGATCTACCGCGGCAAGCGGCTGGTGAACTGGGACCCGGTGCTGCAATCGGCAATCTCCGACCTCGAAGTCACATCCGAGGAAGAAGATGGCTCGATGTGGCATATCCGCTATCCGGTCGAGAATTCCGGGCGCGATCTGGTGGTGGCGACGACGCGCCCTGAAACGCTGTTGGGCGACGTCGCTGTCGCCGTGCATCCGGAAGACCGCCGCTATCGCGATCTGATCGGCCAGAAGGTCCGCTTGCCGCTCAGCAACCGGTCGATTCCGATCATCGCCGACGAGTACGTCGACCCCGCGTTCGGCACCGGCTGCGTCAAAATCACACCGGCGCACGATTTCAACGATTACCAGGTATGGCAGCGGCATAAGGATGGCGCGCTCGCCAACGCCCTGGCTGGCGGTTTGATCTCCATTTTCGACAAGCGCGCGCATATCATCAGCGCCCAGCCGGAACCGGCCGAGCGCGGCCCGGCGTCGAGCGCGCAGCCCGAATCCGTGCCCGGCGCACTCGAAGCGATTCCGCCGGCCTATCGCGGCCTCGACCGCACCGAAGCGCGCCTCCGTATCGTCGCCGATCTCGCGCAACGCGATCTGATTGCCGACACCAGGCCGCACAAAATCAATGTGCCGCGCGGCGAACGCACTGGCGCGATCGTCGAGCCGATGCTGACCGATCAATGGTTCCTCGCCATGGAGCAGCTGGCGCAACCGGCGCTGCTCGCGGTTTCAAGCGGCGACGTCAAATTCGTGCCCGACTCCTGGACGAATACCTACAACCAGTGGCTGCTGAACATCCAGGATTGGTGCATTTCGCGCCAGCTCTGGTGGGGCCATCGGATTCCGGCGTGGTACGACGAGAACGGCAAGCTGTACGTTGCGCGCACCGTCAAGCAGGCGCAGCACAAAGCCGGAGGCCTGACTCTGCGCCAGGATGAAGACGTGCTCGACACCTGGTTCAGTTCGGCGCTGTGGCCATTCTCGACCCTGGGCTGGCCCGAAGAGACACCCGAGCTGCAAACCTTTTTGCCGACCTCGGTGCTGGTAACCGGCTTCGACATCATTTTCTTCTGGGTCGCGCGCATGGTGATGATGAGTCTGCATTTCACCGGCAAGGTCCCATTCCGGGAAGTGTATGTGCATGGCCTGATACGCGACGCCGAAGGCCAGAAGATGAGCAAGTCGAAAGGCAATGTGCTTGATCCGCTCGACCTGATCGACGGCATTTCGCTCGACGCGCTGATCGAAAAACGCACCGCCAGCCTGATGAATCCGCAGCACGCCGATGCGATTCGCGCGAACACGCGCAAGCATTTCCCGAACGGCATAGCGGCATTCGGCACCGACGCGCTGCGCTTCACGTTCGCGAGCCTCGCCTCCGGCGGGCGCGACATCAAATTCGATTTGAACCGCTGCGAAGGCTATCGCAATTTCTGCAACAAGCTGTGGAACGCGGCCCGTTTCGTGTTGATGAATTGCGAGGGCCGCGATGTCGGGGTCGACGAAACGCTGCCGCTCGAATACACGGATGCCGACAAATGGATTACCGGCCGCCTGCAACACGCGGAAGGCGAAGTCGTGGCTGCCTTGCGCGAATACCGCTTCGATCTGGCGGCGCGTGCGATCTACGAATTCGTCTGGGACGAATATTGCGACTGGTATCTCGAACTCGCCAAAGTGCAGCTGAGCCAGCAGGGTGAAGGGAGCGAGCTGATCAGCCGCACGACGCGGCGCACGCTGGTGCGCGTGCTCGAAACGACATTGCGGCTCGCGCATCCGATCATCCCGTTCATCACCGAAGAGCTGTGGCAGAAGATCGCGCCGCTGTCCGGCAGGCATGGCGCGTCGATCATGCTGCAAACCTATCCGCAGCCGAACAAGAGCCGGATTTACGAAAGGGCTGGCAAGCGCATCGACGTGCTGAAGGACCTCGTCAACGCGTGCCGCCAATTGCGCTCTGAAATGAACATCTCCCCGGCACAGCGCATTCCGCTCATTGCGTCCGGCGACAACGACGTGCTGATCGCCTTTTTGCCGTATCTGCAGGCGCTTGCCAAACTATCCGAAGTGACAATCCTGGCGGGCGATCTGCCGGCCGTCGATGCCGCCGTCGCCATCGTCGGCGACTATCGTCTGATGCTCGAAATCAAACTCGACATCGGCGCTGAACGCGAACGCTTGCTGAAGGAAATCGCCCGCCTGCGGACGGAGATCGGCAAAGCCGAAGCAAAGCTCGCCAACGCGGCCTTTGTCGAACGCGCGCCGGCGCACGTCGTCGCGCAGGAACGCGAACGGCTGGTCAAATTCACGGATACGCTGGAAAAAAATCAGGCACAGTTAAATCAGCTCAGCTAAGCAGCCCGCGCCGTCGATGCTGCGCGTCAATGACACCCGCTGTCATTCCAGCGCAAGCTGGGACCCAAGCATGTCGAGAATGGTAGTGTCCCAAGTTGAATTCCGGTTCCGACCCCAGAGCTGCCATTCACTGTCTTGACTGCTTAGCAGACTCTGCGTATTTAGGGAGCCATAGGGCATGGTTGACGCGCGAGCCCTATGCCTCGCGAAAGCGCCGCCGCCCTGGCCCGAAAGGGTCGCCCCGAGAACTGGATTGTCGCGATGGTCAAGATGAAGCCTCGTAATCCGTGTTTCGGTTGTCGCCGGATTGCGCATCAGATCGCCCATGGGTTTTGGTATCGGAATCAACAAAGGGCATAGGAAAAACAGAGGACCCCACCTCAAATTCCACGCCACCCAGGACTACCTCCCGGTGACGAAGAAGGACCACTACCTCGTCGAGACGCTGCCGGCCGGTTCGGTGCCTGCGATGTGCATGGTCGGGACGCGCGCCCGCTCCCGACGTGCTGAACCAGGGCGTCCGTGCACTTGGTGCAGCTGGGTTACATCCGGCGGTATCGTGACTCGAGCAGCGCGAACAGGCCGAAGGCCACGAATCCAAGCGCCACCGCCGTGAGCAGAAACCTCCCGAACGGCTGCGCCAGGATCGTCTGCAGCGCGGCGTCCAGGCCCGGCACCTTCTGCCGGTCGAAGGTCAGCGCCGCATAGCTGAGCAGGCCCCCCACCACGCCCAGGGCCACCCCCTTGGCGATGTATCCGACTTGGCCCAATCGCGCCACGCCCTTCCGGGCGACTGGGGACATCGACGAAGTGTCAATCTCCTCACTGAAGGATTTCTT
>JACMKV010000280.1 GCA_014379915.1 Burkholderiales bacterium | reverse complement strand
GCGGATCGCTGAAATCGAATTGATTCAAACCGGCGGCGGCGATGATGTCGTGGATTTGACCAGTGAAAACTACGACTACGGGAATGTAAGCATCGATGGTGGCGCAGGCAAGGATGTACTGTGGAGCGGCAGCGGCAATGACCTTGTCATTGGAGGAGGCGGCAGCGATGAATTATTCGGCGGTTACGGCGCGGACTTGCTCATCGGCGGCCTGGATAACGACAGGCTCGAAGGCGACGGCGACGTTGACATTCTGCAAGGCGGCGACGGTAACGATACGCTAATCGACGGTCTGAGCAATAACGTGTTCGATGGTGGCGCTGGCAAAGATGACTTGACAGGTGGTGCGGGGAACGAACTCTTCATCGGCGGCACCGGTAACGACATTATTGGTACCGGACTGGGCGCGGATATCATCGCTGTCAATCGAGGTGGTGGACGCGACATAGTGTCTGGAAGCGCCGACCCGGGCGACACGCTTTCTCTAGGCGGCGGAATTGGCTACGAAGATCTTTTCCTTTCCAAGCGCGGCAAAGACCTGGTGTTCGATCTAGGCAACGGAGATCGCATTACGTTTGACGATTGGTACGCGTCGTCCTCGAAGAGTGTCGTCAATTTGCAGGTCGTCGCCGAATCGATGGCTGCTTTCGATTCCGCGGGAAGCGATCCACTGAAAGACGACAAGCTCGAACAATTCGATTTCGCCGGTCTGGTCGAGCGTTTCGATCAAAGTCGCGTTGTTTCGGACTGGGCGGTCAGCAACGCTCTGCTCGATTTTCACCTGGGGGGTTCCGACACTGAAGCGCTGGGAGGGGACTTGGCGTATCAATACGGCAGAAACGGTTCGCTCGCAGGAATCGGCTCACAAGCAGCGCAGGCCATCATCGCTCAGCCGCAATTCGGTGTCGGCGCCCAAAGCCTGCAGCCGCTCGCGAGTTTGCAGCAAGGAACGGTGAAGCTTGCCTAATTCACCGACGATGTTGTCGAGAAGAGTCGTTGGTATGGGCGCTGCCTTGATGTCGCACAGTTTGAAGTCGCCGGGCTTGGCCAGATCCATTTATCAACTGTTTGACACAACCTATTTCAGAAGACGCGCTCAGGCGTTCGCTGACCGTTACGCTTGTAATTGATGTAGATACGACGGCACGCAGCATTGTAAAAAAATAGACTCCGCCGTTTGGGGCAGTCACGTGAATCCACAGCTGAACAAGACGAGGCAAGGATTTCATCTGGAAAGTAAATTAAAGGGCGATGCAATGATCGAAAAACATACTGGCGTGGTTCCCGCTCTTGAATTCGACTCTGGCACTCCGCGGTTGCGGGAGCACCCACCTTCGCCCCTTTCGCGTTTCGTGTTGTACGCATTGCTTGCGTTGTTCGCGATCCTGTTATGCTGGGCCGCATTCGGCCGGCTCGACATTATCGCGGTTGCGCCGGGCAGGCTCGTTCCGCAGCATTCGTTGCAGATCGTGCAACCGGCAGATTCGGGAATTATTAAAGAGTTGCTGGTGCGCGAAGGTGACGAGGTGAAGGCGGGCCAAGTGCTGCTGCGTATGGATACGGGTGTATCGGACGCGGATAACAAGATATTGCGAGCGGAGTTGGGCGCGAAAAATCTTCAGTTGCGTCGCATCGATGCGGAGTTGAATAACAAACCGCTAAAACGGCTCGCGAACGATGGCGGGCAGATGTTCCTGCACGTCGAAGCGCAATATCAAGAGCGGCGCCGGGCGTATCTCGACGGGCTGGCGGAAGTCGAAGCGCAATTGCTCAAAGCGCGTCAGGATCTGGCGAGCGCGCTTGAAGTTCTGGCGAAGCTAGCGCAGACGCTACCGCATTTTCGCGAACAAGAGCAGGTCTACGACGAGCTTCTGCAAGACGGTTCGATCGCGAAATTGGAAGCCCGAGGCAAAAGCCGCGAGCGCATAGAAAAAGAGCAGGACTTGCGGTCTCAGGATCATACGGTCGCGAGTCTGGAAGCGAGCATTACGCAAGCGCAAAAACGTGTTGAACAAATCACTTCCAATTATCGAAGCCAGCTTCACAATGAGCGTGTTGACGCTGCTGGACAATATCAGAAACTGCAGCAGGATATGGCGAAGCAAAAGCTGAGGCATGCGCTGCTCGAACTTAAAGCGCCGCAGGATGGCGTAATCAAGGATCTGTCGACGCATACCGTCGGCGCCGTCGTTTCGCCGGGCACGGTTCTCATGACGCTGGTGCCGAATAACGATCCGCTGCATGCCGAAGTCCTTGTCACGCATCTCGACGCGGGTTTTGTCCGGCCTGCTCAACCCGTCAAAGTCAAATTGACCGCTTATCCGTTTCAGAAATACGGCATGTTAGAAGGTGAAGTTCGGTTGATTAGCGCTGACGCCACTGAACCGCAAGGAGAGGCCAAGGGGCAAGCGTCGCCCGGTTATCGAACCATTGTTGCTTTGCGTACGCCTTTTATCGAAAGAGAAGGGCAGCGCCACGCATTGTCCGCGGGGATGCAAGTTAGCGCCGAGATCAACTTGGGTAGTCGCACTGTCCTGGAATATTTACTGTCGCCTGTGCAGAAAACCGTCCATGAGGCGGCGCGGGAGCGGTAAAGCCCTCCGGCAGAAAGGTAG
>JACMKV010000279.1 GCA_014379915.1 Burkholderiales bacterium | reverse complement strand
CATCCATGCCGATTTGCATAAACGCATAACTTCATGAACTTACCGAGAACAAACGGTAGCGAAACGAACGCCTTGTAAATAATGACGACACGAGCCGATTTTGGTCAGCGCCCAGCAGCACTGTCTCGCACGGCAACAAAAGCGGGGGAATCGCGCGGTCAACGTCCGGGAAATATACGAACTTCTGCCTTGTACGGCTGCTTCAACCAGCCGGGGATTTCCGGCTGAAGCGTAACGTGCTCTATATCGAACTTTTCGCGCAGCATGATGCGCAGGGAATCGAGCAGGCGCGGCCAATCGGCCAGATCATCGAGCTCAAGATGCGCCGACAAGGCAATCTGACCGGAAGAGATATTCCAGATGTGCAGATCGTGAACACGCCGAACGCTGGGCACGCTTGCCATTGCTTCGCCGACCGCATCCATCTGCACACCGGCCGGAACGCCTTCCATCAGCACGTGCAGCGCTTCACGCAACAGGTGGACCGTCGAAATCAGTATCAGGCCGCCTATCAACACCGACAACAGCGGATCGATCGGCAACCAGCCGGTGAAGTAAATCACGGCGCCCGCGACCAGAGCGGCAACCGAACCGATCGTATCGCCAATCACATGGAGCAACGCCGCGCGCGTATTCAGATTGCGCTCGCCCCGGCTCACGATCAGCGCGACGACGATGTTGACGGCAAGGCCGATCGCGGCAATCACCATCACGCCACCGCCGGCAACCGTTTGCGGTTCCAGAAGCCGGGAGACAGCTTCGATCACGATCAGCACAACCAGCGCCAGCATGATGACGCCATTGATGAAGGCGGCGATGACTTCCGCTCGCACCATGCCATAGGAATGGCGCTTGCTCGCCGGCCGTCGCGCAACCCACTCGGCAAGGGCGGCGATGCCCAACGCAGCGCTATCGGACAACATATGGCCGGCGTCGCTGATCAAGGCCAGCGAACCCGACCACAAGCCGCCTACCAGTTCGACCGCGGCAAAGACCAGTGTCAGGACCAGCGCATAACCGAGGGCGCCGGCCCCACCGGGGCTGTGATTGTGGCCGCGATGAGCGTGATGGTCAGGCGATCCCATGCGCGCCGCCGAGTGCCGCGATGCTCTCGACCGCCGCCAGATATCGCTTTTCACTTTGCAAGTGCTTCGGCAAATTCGGCCGGCCATGCATCTGCGCCAGGCGCGCGAGTCCCGCCGGAGGAAGCGCGAACGATAATTCGGCAAGCACCCGATCGGCTGCGTCCGGCGCATTACAGACCAGCGCCATATCGCAGCCGGCAGTCAGTGCGGCTCGCGCGCGCTGCACAACGTTGCCGGCGACGCTGGCGCCTTCCATACTCAGATCGTCGCTGAAAATCATGCCGGAAAAACCCAGCACGCCGCGCAGGATTCCCTTCAGCCATTTGCCCGAAAACCCGGCCGGATTCGCATCGACTTTCGGGTAGATCACGTGCGCCGGCATGATCGCGGTCAGTCCGTGCGCGATCGTCTCCCGGAACGGCAAAATATCGTCGGCCATTTCGTCGAGACCGCGTTCGTCGACCGGAATGGCGAGATGCGAATCAGCTTCGATGTAGCCATGACCGGGGAAATGTTTGCCGACCGATCCCATGCCGGCTTCGCGTAATCCCTGAATGAGATGTCGAGCCAGTTCTGCAACGGCGCGCGGATCGCTGTGAAACGCGCGATCGCCGATCACGCTGCTCGTTCCATAGTCCATATCGAGTACCGGCGTAAAGCTCAGGTCGATGCCGCATTCACCCAATTCCGCCGCAAGCAGCCAGCCCACCTGCCGAGCCACCTCGCGCGCGCGTTCCGGTTCGGCATCCCAGATCCGCCCGAGTTCGCGCATCGGCGGGAGGGCGGTAAAGCCCTGGCGAAAACGCTGCACGCGTCCGCCTTCGTGATCGACGGCAATGATCAAACGCGGGTCACGCAATGCGTGGATCTGCGCGGTCAGCTCGCGCAACTGCTGCTTCGATGCAAAATTGCGGCTGAACAGGATCATGCCGCCGGTTTCAGGGTGCAACAGACGGCGTCTGTCGTCGTCCGTCAGTTCGAGCCCGGCGATATCGAGCATGACCGGGCCGAGCGGCATTTGTCTGGCAAGCATGTCGGTTTCCCTGCGGGTTTCCCTGAGCTAGATTTGAGCGCGGGCGGCCGTCATCAGCGATTTCATTTCGCGTACCGCGGAGTCCCAACCGGCGAATAGCGCGTGGGCGACGATCGCATGACCGATGTTGAGTTCGCGCACGCACGGGATCGCGGCGATTGCCGACACATTGTGATAATGCAAGCCATGTCCGGCGTGTACGCGGAGACCGAGGGATTCGGCGTGGCGTGCGGCAGCCTCAATTTTTTCGAACTCCCGGGTTTGCGCTGCGGCGGTCGGCGCATCGCTGTAATGGCCGGTATGAATCTCGATGACCGGCGCACCGGCCTCGCTGGCTGCATCGATCTGGGCGCGCTCGGCATCGATAAATAGCGACACGCGCACGCCGGCATCGGCAAAGCCGGCGCACGCCTCCTTGACACGATCGAAATGGCGCACGACATCGAGCCCGCCCTCGGTAGTCAGTTCGGCGCGGCGTTCGGGAACGAGGCAAACATCGTGCGGCCTGATGCGCAACGCGAACCGCAGCATCTCGTCCGTCAATGCCGATTCGAGATTCATGCGCGTCTTCAACAGCTGGCGCAGGATTTCAACATCGCTGTCCTGAATGTGCCGGCGATCCTCGCGCAAGTGCAGCGTGATCGAGTCCGCCCCGGCGGATTCAGCGCGCAGCGCTGCTTCGATCGGACTCGGATAACGAGTGCCGCGCACCTGACGCAAGGTCGCCACGTGGTCGATATTGACGCCGAGCTGGATCATAGTTGCCGCAGGTCTTTCATCAGTTGTCGCGTATTCAGACTTTGCGCGCCGAGGTAGTGATCGATGATTGCGCGCATCAGGAGTTTGCTTTGCTGCAAAGTAAGCTCGTCGGAATAGTCGTCATGCGCCATATCGAGCAGGGTCTTACCGCTTACTTCGACGAGCAGCGGCTTTCCGCCTGCTTTTCCGCCTAATTCCAAGCCGCCCGATTCTACCTTTTTTTCTTTGCCGTCGTCGGGCGCGACTGGCATCGCGCCGCGCTCCATGACGTACGTATATTGCCGATCGGCTTCTATTTCGGCGCCGTTGCGCGCGTCGTGGGTCAGCGTCAGCGCATAACCGAGTTCCTGCAGCAAACGCTTCTCGAAGCGCCGCAGGATAGGCGCATATTCGCCGGCGCCGGCCAACTCCTGCAGCGCGTCGCGATAGGTGTCGAACAGCAGAGGGTGCGGATCGTCGCGCGCAAGCAGTTTAAGCAGCAGTTCATTCAAGTAGAAGCCGCAGATCAGCGCTTCGCCATGCAGCATCGGCAACCCGCCCAGCCATTCGGCGCGATGCAGCGTGCGCAATTCGTTTTTCCCGAACCAGCTCAAGGCGAGCGGCTGGAATGCGAGCAGGGAACCGCGCAAAGCCGACTTCGGCCGGCGCGCGCCGCGCGCAACCAGCGCGATGCGGCCGGCATCACGGGCGAATATCTCGGCGACCAAGCTGGTTTCGCGGAATGGGTAGCTATGCAGAACGAACGCGGTTTGCGCATCCTGCCGCGCTCTATCCGCGGCCATGAACGGACGCGAAAGTTATACCTCTCCCCT
>JACMKV010000005.1 GCA_014379915.1 Burkholderiales bacterium | reverse complement strand
GCGCGCGCTGGCGCTGTGCTCGGATTCGCGGATCATGACCGAAGATCTGCAACTGTCGCCGCCGGAATCGATCGTCCAGCAGACCGCCGCGTCGAATGGCGGCAAGTTGCCGCTGCAGGAATATCTCGATGGCATGGAAAAACAGGCCATACTCGAGGCCCTCGACAAAACGCGCTTTAACCGCACGGCGGCGGCGAAGTTGCTGGGGATCACGTTCAGGGCATTGCGGTATCGGATGGAGAGGTTGGGGATACAGTAGTAATGCAGACTGCGCGATGAAGCTTACCGCTGTATTTCAAAAGGTCGTTCAGGGCCACATCGGATGGTGGAAGAGCTTCCGGGCGCCAATACGCAGGGTGACACCCTTGAGGAGGCGCGCGCCAATCCGGCCGAGGCTGTCGCATTGGTTCTCGAAGCGAACCGCACTCTTGCCGAAGAAACGATACGAGGACAGGATGTTATCCGTGAGCCATTGTTGTTACCGGCGGTGTGAAAAGGCCAAGGAACCTCTGATTAAGTCCCACGCGGATCGCGTTTCGACAAGAACGGGCTGGCTGCCCGCGAAGATGGGCAAAGCCCAGGCTTCGCCTGTCTTTGGTGCGCGGCGCAGCATCAGTAGCCGGACTACGGGCAAGCTGCGCGGCGACGCAGACGGCCCGCCACGCGAAGGGGGCAAGCCCAGCTTCGCTGTCTTGCGTGTCGAAACCCGAAGGGACGGGGCTTGGCGGGCGGTCTGCTTTGTCGCACGGCTTGCGAAGGGAACGACCCTTCGCTGCGCCGCGCTTCGCGCATCCCATCCCGCAAAGGCCCGTCGCGACCGCGTGGGACTTAATCAGAGGTTCCCTAAGGTAATGCGGCGCGCCGGCTTCAGGTCGCCCCGGCCCGTTTCCGCGCCATGGTAGCGAGGCCCGCTGCGGATTGCTCTTCTGTCGCCTTGGTCGAACCGCCCGCCTTGCCTTCAGTCGAGCCACCACTCGCCTTGCCTTCGGCCGGCTTGCCGCTCGTGAACGTGCTCTGCTTCCTGGCTTCACCCGGCGCCGGTTTGCCAGGCAGCGGCGGCAATTTGCGCGCTTTTTCGATATCGATGCCGATGCCCTTGCCGACCCGCTGACCGTAATCTTCATCGGCGTGCAGGAAGTGCCAGACCATGCGCTCCTGGATATGTGGCGCGCACTGATTCAGGTTGTTGACGAGGTTGTTGATCAAATCGTTGCGCTCCCAGTCGTCGATGGCGCGATAACGCTCGCCGGCCTGTTTGTAATCATCCTGCGTACGCGTCGTTTGGTAACGACCCAGCCGCCCCTCGACCTGCGGCTGATGCTCGTGCTCGGGGCGCGGCGCTTCCTCCAACCCGCCCAAGCTGCTGGGCTCGTAGTTGACGTGAGGATTTTCGCCGCTGTCATCGAGGCGCGCCATGACGCCGTCGCGCTGGTTGGTACGAACGTTGTTTTTGCCGGCGTTTATCGGCAATTGCAGGTAATTCGGGCCGACCCGATAACGCTGGGTGTCCGAGTACGACAGCGTGCGGCCTTGCAGCATTTTGTCGTCTGAAAAGTCGATGCCGTCGACCAGCACACCGGTGCCGAAACTTGCCTGTTCGACTTCGGCGAAGAAGTTTTTCGGATTGCGGTCGAGCACCATGCGGCCGACCGGCAACATCGGAAACTGATCTTCGGGCCAGATCTTGGTGTCGTCGAGCGGATCGAAATCGAGCTCAGGATGATCGTCGTCCGACATGATCTGCACCTTGAATTCCCATTCCGGGAAGTCGCCGCGCTCGATCGAATCGTACAAATCGCGCGTCGCGTGTCCGAAATCCTTGCCCTGGATTTCATTGGCCATTTCCTGGGTCAGCGATTTGACGCCCTGCTTCGGAATCCAGTGAAACTTGCACAGCACTGCCTCGCCCTTGTCGTTGACGAGCTTGTAGGTGTTGACGCCAGCGCCTTCCTGATGGCGATAGTCGGCGGGAATGCCGCGCGGTCCGAGCAGGAAGGTGATCATGTGGATCGATTCCGGGTGCAGGCTGATGAAATCGAACTGGCGGTTCGGCTCCTGGCGGTTGGTAACCGGGTCGGGCTTGAACGAGTGGATGAAATCGGGAAACTTGATCGCATCGCGGATGAAAAAGATTTTCAGGTTGTTGCCGACCAGATCCCAATTGCCTTCTTCAGTGTAGAACTTGACCGCGAAGCCGCGCGGATCGCGCGCTGTCTCGGGCGAATCCTTGCTGTGGATAACCGTCGAGAAGCGCACGAACAACGGCGTGCGCTTGCCTTTTTCGAGCAGCAGTTTGGCGCGCGTATATTTGCTCGCGGGTTCGTCGCCGATCTTGCCGTAGGCTTCGAAGTAACCGTGGGCGCCGGTGCCGCGCGCGTGCACGACGCGCTCGGGAATCCGCTCGCGGTCGAAATGCGTAATTTTTTCAATAAACTGATAATTTTCCAGCGTCGCCGGACCGCGTTCCCCGACCGAACGCAGGCTTTGGTTATCCCGTATCGGATGGCCTTGGCGATTGGTTAAGGTTTTCTTCTCTGACATGATTTCTCCTCGTGAACGGTTTGCTATCACCTGTGAAGTTGCGTGGGGGCCAACTGGTCGCTTGCTCGTCGCGACGATGAAGCCATAGGTAATGACGCGAAAACGGCAGGAAAGTGCGTCTGGAATGTGGCCTATTTCCAATAATTTTGCGACACCCGCCCGCAGTTGGACGCGGAGACGCGGGCGTTTTTCCACGAGCCGCTGAGCGAAGCCGCTTCGGACGCGTATCGCCGCCATGACTTCGCGGGGCGAAAAGTAGTGCAGCATATGGCTCGGCTTGCGCCTTCGGATCGCGCATGATCCAGAGCAGAGGTTCCCTAACGCTTTGCGCGGATCTTGTCCATTTTCTCGCACAACACCGCTGCGCTTTCGACAACGCGCGGCGTATGCCGGCTCATGGTATCGGCATCGAGAACGATAAAGTTATCCTCGGCCGCGGCGCGCAGGCTTTTGAAGCCCCGCCATACGTCCAGGCCAGCATCGCCGCCTGGCTCGCCCGACGTGGCGACGATCGCGTCCGGATCTGCGCTTAGCACTGCTTCGATGCTGATGGATGGGACCAGCGATTTTCGCGCAGCGAAAATGTTGCGGCCGCCACACAGCCGCATGATGTCGCTGGCCAGGTGCTCACCGTTGATGGTCAACAACGGCCGGTGCCAGACCTGGAAAAAAAGCCAAAGCGGCGGCCGATTTGCGTAACGATCACGCAGGGCGGCAATCTGCCCCATGAACCTGTCCGCGGCTTGCTGCGCCACCGCCTGGGTCCCCGCCACTCGCCCAAAGCGAACCAGCGAAGTCGCGATATCCTCAAGCCTGCTTACCTTGTTGTAGTAGATCGGAATGCCGAGCGCGCGCAACTTTGCCAGCTGGCTTTCCGCGCTGCCGTCCAGCCAGGCAATGATCAGATCGGGCTTGAGCGCAACGATGCGCTCGAGATCGAGTAAATTGCTGTCGCCAACCTGGGGTATGCGAACGGCCTGTTCCGGAAAATCGCTGTAACGGACGGTGGCAACAATGCGCGCACCGGCGCCGGCGGCAAACAGCATTTCCGTGACGTGCGGAGTGAGGCTGACGATGTGCGTGACCGGCTGTTTGAATATCAGCGCCTGACCGCTGTCGTCGGTGACTTCGATCTGCGCTATCGCCTGCCCGCAAACACCGACCAGCAGTAAAGCCGACAGCGCGATCGGCCTTGATTTGCGGATCACGCCGCGCGAACGTAAGGCGAATACCGAGCCGCGCAAGATCATTCGAGGACAAAAACCATGCGCGGTCCGACCGCTACCCGGGCCAGGGGATAACCGAATGCCGATGACAGCGCCGGCAAATTCATTACCTCGGAAATCGGGCCATGATCGACCACGCCGCTACCGCGAAACAGCAACGCGTGCGTCGCAAACCGGCTGGCAAGGTTCAGATCGTGTATCGAGAACACAATGGCTTTGCCGCCATCCCTGGCGAGCGATACCAGATGGCCGAGCACGGCGATCTGATGACGCAAGTCGAGATGCGCGACCGGCTCGTCGAGCAGCATCAGCGCCGGATCCTGCGCGAGCAGCGTGGCAATCGCGACGCGCTGCCGCTCGCCGCCGGATAGCGTAGCGACATCGCGGCCTGCCAGTTCGCCGACATCCATCGCCGCCAGTGCAGCTTGCGCGATATTTCGATCGGCAGCGTGCTCCCACTCCCATCGCGATAAGTGCGGATGCCGGCCCATCATTGTCGTTTCCAGCGCGGTCGCCGCGCATACTTCGGGAAGATTTTGCGGCAGAAAGCCGCGAACGCGCGCCGCTTCCATCGGCTGCCATGCCGCCAGCGGTTTGCCGGCGAGTGAAATCGATCCGCCATTCGCATCGCGCAGCCCAAGCAGTGTCTGCAGAAACACCGTCTTGCCGGCGCCATTGGCGCCGAGAATGCACCACAGCTCTCCCGCGTTCACGCGCAGCGACAGGCTTTCGATCAACGTGCGCTGTGCGATGCGCAGGCTCAGGCCGCGGACTTCAAGCAGCGGCGCCGCAGCCGCGCCATCCGCGTTCATCAAGTGCTTGTTCCGTTGCGCATCAACAGATACAGGAACGTCGGTACGCCGATCAACGCAGTCACGACGCCAACCGGCAACTGCTGCGGCGCGATCATCGTG